>JAUXPL010000039.1 GCA_030683605.1 Candidatus Altimarinota bacterium | reverse complement strand
TAACGTTTTTAGTACTCTTTTATATTTTTTATGATTTTTCTTTTAAGTTTTCTTATATCATTTTATCTGTCTTATTTAAAGTATTATTCTTGTTTTTACTGTTTTTCTGTCAAGCTAAAATTTCGTTGCTGAGTAGTTACTTTATTATTTGTTTTGACAAATACTATAAATATAGTATAAATACTAAAAATAATTTATTAATATTTTTATATGAATATTATAATATCGTGAATTGCAATAAATAAAGCCAATAAATTTTAGGACAAAATCCTAATTTTATTGGCTTTATTTTTAAATTATTTTTTTCTTTACTTTTTCAGTTTTTGTCTTTATTCAAATATATAAAATTGAAATGAATTATTTTAAATTAATACTATTTTTTTATGAACAACAAAATTTATAATGTGGAAAATCCAAGTAAAAATTTATCAAAACAATTGAGAGAAGTTGTTTTTACTTTGAGTTTATGATGATTAATTAGCGCATGAAATCCTGTTAATGCAAATACAAATACTGTTACTAATTTGTATTGATCTATGATAAATAATACTTTAAAAACATCTTCTAATATAAATTGAAAAATTTGTTACAAACAAAATGATATTATTGAAAATCAATCTAAAAATAAAAATGTTTATTCATTGCCAATATATAATAATAACTCTGAAATATGATTATTAACTGAGTGAGAAATTGCAAATGCTGATTATGAAATATATGATAATAGATGAAGATATGCTTATTTTTGAAAAACAAATTCTAAATGACAAATAAGAATTAATAAAGATGTTTTATTAAGTAATTTACAATTTGTATGATATGATGTACAAAATTTAAATAATTATAATCAAGTTTTAACAATAAAATTAAAATGAGGAACCATTAATGATAAAGATTGAGATTTTTGTACTGATAAGACAATTATATCAAATAGATGACAATATACTATTACATGAACTCTGAATCAACTAAATAATTCAACTATATCAAGAATTTCTACTTTGGTAGAAAATATTGTTAATTGAAATGATTATACAAATCTGAGATCTTATTATACAGATATTTGACTCAATCCTAAAAATAAATCTAGTATTACAAATATTAATGAAATATTTATAAACACGATTGATAGAGTAAAAGAAGGACTTATTACTAATTACTGATTAAAAAATTGAAATAATGATAATATCATAGATTATAATGATATTAGTAAATTTTCAGATTTACAATATTCTACTCAAAAATCACTAGAAACTTATGCTAATTATATTAAAAATTGAGATAGTTTTAATACTAAGAATATAGTAAATATTGCAAAAACTAAGATGAATTTAGTTAGTATTGATTATGAAAAATCTTGAAGTAATTATCTTGTATTACTTGATTCATATATGCAGTGAAAAAAGATTTTTTACTCATATTTTGCAAATTTTGCAAATCCTGTTAAGTATAATATATGACAAGAAATATTTTTATCTGAGTGACAAGTATTATATTTTAGAGAAAATTATATTGATATTAATAAATCATGAACAATTAGTAAACTAGAAGTAAAAAAATGACAATTATATAGAGATTGAATATTGATTTCAAATATAAATTGATTATTAACAACAAGTATTTGATCATCTTCTAAAGTAATTTTACCTACAAATCAATGAAATCAGACTTTTAACACTCCTGTTCCAATAGTGAATAATGCACCGTGATCATATACAAATATGACAACAAATAATTCTTCAACTATTCAAACAATAGATGAAAGGATAGATAAAGTTATTGCAGATATTCAAAAAGAATTATCAGCAGATAATTCATCAACTAATTTACAAAAATTAATAGATGAAATTAAAATTGTAGAAAAAGAAATAGAAGTTTTGAAATCAAAATCATTACAAAATAATACTACTAAAACAAATTTACAAAACGATGTAAACCAATTAAATCAAAAATTATCATCACTAAAGCAAACTATTACAAATACTTATAACAAACTAGATAATAATGCAAAAGTATTATTAGAATCAACACTTTGAACAAATCAAAAACAAGATGCTGTTAACAGTATATTATCAGGAACACAGACTAAAACAGCTACAGTATGAACTAAAACATTTGATAAATTACCAAACAAAGCACAAATAAAAGTATCACTTGATTTATTGAATACTAAAGCAGTAGAATTAACTAGAGATGTAAATACATTGAAACAAATACTTGATAGACTAGATTGAATATATAAAACAAAACAAAAAGAATATCAAGATTCTGTAAATGCATATAATCAATATCAAGTAGATAAATCAAAATATCAACAAGTATTACAAAAACTTTCTAATTGAATAAATCCACTAAATTTTTCACTAAAAAATTTGAGCTTAAATGTATGATTTATAGCAAATAGATCATCAGTTAAATCGGCATTATCTGAGCTGAATAACAGATTTAATCAATTTCCATACCCTGAATCTAGAAAATATCAACTTGACAAGTTTAAAAAATGATTAAAGGATACATGAGAAAAACCATTTCTGTCATTATTAGGCTATAATTCTACAATAAGTGTGGATTATTGAAATAATAATAGTTTTCCTGCTATTATACAAGTTAAATTAAGTTGAAGCGTGTTACAATCAATTACAGTAAATAATGCTCAAAATGCAAAAGATATAACTGATTATATGTACAAATTAGTAGAAAAACAAATTGCAAGCAAAGAATTATCTAAGTTATTATCTATAGAAAATGAAAAAAATGAAATAGCAAAAAGAGTTCTAGATAATGCAGGTCAATATAAACAAATAAAAGTTTTATGACAAGATTTTTATAGAAGTGCTGAAATTGATTATCAAAAAGCAAAAACTAATTATGATAATATAAAATCAAAATATGATTTCAAAAACAACTTACTGAATTGATACAAAAACTTGATAAGTAATTATTGAACATGAATAGATAATGTAAATACAACAAATGCTCAAGTAACTGAAAAAACAGAATTAGTAAAAGCTATAGAAGTATCAAATAAAGAAACATTTGTAGCATTGTGAGGGAAAGAGGCAAGTAAACAACAAAAACAACAAGCATTTAGTAATTGAGTAAAATCATTAACATCTAATTTTTTGACTACTTATAAAACTAATCCTAATACTTCAAATAATACTACACAGTTTGCTGATTATCCTAGATGTTATGTAGAAATGAAAAATTGATATACCCCAGTATATAAAAATAGAAATGGAGATGTATTTCGTTGAAATCAAACAGTAATAGATAATAATTTATATATTAAGCATCCATTTACCATTTATGTAAGATTTAATATAAATTGATCTGGAAATGATTATCCAGCTGAAATATGGGTTGAATACAAAGAAAATGCAAGAGATGAATTTTCTCATCCTACTGAAACAATTAAAATCAACTCTAGAAAAGAACTTGATAATAGAGAATCTATTAAAATGCTTGTAAATAAGGCTAAGTCAGATATAACATTATTGAGAATTAATAAAGCAAATGATAATAGTACAAAGAAAGATTCTCCTGTTACAGATAATTTAAACTTAACAATTACTGACTTAGTTAAAAAATTAGATAAACAATACAATATACAAGAAAAAAACTTTCTTGCTAGATATATTAGTAAATACATAAAATATAAAGTTGAAAAAATTCATTTAGAAGTGAAATTTTGATTATGATTTACCAATTGATATTTAAATGCAATTTATGATACGGCAGAATATTTAGAATCATTAACTTTTCTAGAATTAAAGACTATATTTCGAAATATATTAAATATTTTATCTGATACTACAGAGTACTCATTAAATATTTCAAAATATTGGGAAACATTAATCAGTTATACATTAAATAAAACTCCTACCAAACTACAACAATTAAATGATTTAGAAAAAAAATTATCATTTGCACCAGAAATTATTTATGCAAAAAATATACTTATATGAATTGATTGGAATAGATTTGAAGATAAAAGTTATTGGATATGATATTATACTGGTTATTTAGCTGAGAATGTATTAGTATCTAAATGAGTATGAGCTTGAACAAGTTTTGCAACAAAATTACTAAAAATATCTAATCTATCTCAAAAATTAAAAAGTGCTTGAGTATTATGAAATTTAACAAATTTAGATAATGTAATATTACTACAAGATAAATTGATACTAGGATCAAAAAAATGGAATGTAGCAGATATACAAACAATAGCAAATAAAACAAATAATCCATTAATAATTTATACTCAATTCGATAATTGAGAAATATATGATATAATAAAACAATGAGATAATACATTATTTTTAGCAAAATGAAATTCAGCAACTGGATTCGAACATATATTTATTACTTGAAGAGGATGAACATCTAATCTTACTAGATATGAACAATTTTATAATACAAGAGATGTAAAATTAAATAATTGGTTAAAAGATAATTATTGATATGAAATAGATAGTCCTAATAATATGATGAGATTTATTAGGGATGTTATTTATAAAAATAATAAATGAACTAACAGTAATTGACTATATTATGGATTAAATATTGATTGAAAAACAATTAAAGTATGATATGCCGATAATTGATATATAACTACAATAACATATTAAAATATATTATAAATTAATAATTAAACATGGAAAAATATAACAAATATCTAACAAATATATTTAGAATAGACAATTCTAAACTTGAAATTTGTACAAATGAAAATGAAGATGTATTTAATAGTTGAATGTGTGAATTTACATCTATTAAATGAATAAAATGTATTTGAAATACAGAATGACCAATAAAAATGTTTACAGATGGTATTTGAAAATATGTTCTTTTAGACTTCTATATAGATATTCCTTATAAACAATATCTTTGAAAAACAGAGGAGAATGAATGAATATATTCAAATAATAATGAGCAAATTAATACTAATTATATTGTATGAACAATATATTTTATAAATGAATTAAGTCGGAACAATAAAGAGTATAATAAATATTATTATTTTAATTTCAATGATATAGTAATTTGTTTATGAACTAAAAACACTACGGATTCTTTTTTAGAAATAATAGATGACTCACAATTGCCTGTTAAAATAAGATTATGAGATATATTATTAAATTGAATTAATTTATGATGATGAATGGATATATCAGTTAGAATAATCAAAGACACAGTAGAAGAATTAATAAAAGAAATATTAGAAGAAAAATGATTTAATCCTACTGATAAAGAAATCAACGAAATAGTAAAAAATAGTGCTTTTAATTCAGAAAACGAGTGAAAATGAATACTAAACCCTATTTATAGAACTGAGTGAAGAGAAGTAAAAAAGGTAAAAGTAGATATAAAATATTTAAAACCTTTGTGAGAATGAAAAAGAGAAGTTAATATTGAAAATTTAGATTAAAATAAGGAATAATAGTTTGAGATATTACAAAAAGAAATATTCCATGAAAACCCCCACTTGTATTAAAATTATGATGAAAATATGATAATAATTGAAAACTTGATTACACAATAATTACTTTTTATCCTTAATATAAATTATGAATATGAAAATAGAATCTTGGAAAATAAATGAAGTATATCAATATCATGATGATTTTAGAATTTATAAAATAAATAATATATTTTGAATATTTTATAATCATTGATATGTGAATTGAGATAATATTTCAATGAAAGTTTATATAAACAAAAAAAGAATAGATTTGATGGATACCGTTTTATCAAAAATTTATAATTTTTATGATATTTTAAATCATATTACAGAACCAAATAAAATTTTAATTCTAAATTCCTTATTAAATAAAAATCAATTAATAGAATGGTAATGAGATGTATATGAAGAAGATTGATATAAAATAACTAATTATGATGATAAAGATGAAATAAGTAATGTTAGGATACATTTTTGATATACTTTATCTAGATATTTACATGAAGAATTAAAACAAGAAGAGTTAGAATATGATTGATACATATCATATGAGGAAATGTATTTACTAATGCAAATACATTTCTGAGTCTATAATGAAAAAGAATTAAAAGAAAAATTAGAATTAAAAGAAATGTTATGAGAATATAAAAATATTCAAAATACTACAATTTTTAATGAAGAATTAGAATTCAAAATATCTTATGAAGAATATCTAAAACTTCAACTTATGAGAAAAGATACAAAATGAGCATTTGACTGATTAAAAATAGAAAAAATCTATGATAAAGATTGGAGTGATGAAAAAAATAAAGAGCATATAGAAGAAATAAATAAAGAATTTTGAGAAGAAGTAATAGTTATGGAATAACACTTAACTTTTGTTAATAAAATTAGAATTGTAAATTATTAACAATAATTTACAATTAATATTTAATAAAAAAATATGAAAAAAACGAGCATGATATTAAATTATATAATATCAATATTTAAATTAACTGAAAAGATACAGGATTACATTTCTTTATAAAAAGTATAATATCAATGATAGTATGATATGTATTATCAATAATTATTCTATGAATATATTCATTAATTAGTTACTATTTAATTTGAATGGATTTATTATTTGATAGTTTATCATTTTATTTAATACTAAGTTTTTCTATAAGTCTGACAATAATTTTTGTATTGCATATATTTTTACTTGCTAGAAGATTCAGAGATATATGATACGACAATGTATCATTACCAATATTTTTTTATATTTTTATAAGCACATTTTTTCCACTAGGATTATTATATTGGATATATTTATGTTTTGCAAAATCTAAAAAAATAACATTAATTTAATAATTAACATACAAAACATAAACACCCTCTCATATAAATATGAAAGGGTGTTTTATTTAGCCTAAATTCAATGCATCCTAGATGTAAAAATAGGTCTATTTTAATTGATTAAGCATATCTACACTTGATGTTTGAGTCGAGAAATGAATATCAGCATTATAATACCTGGTTTCAAAGTCTTTGTTTATAAGCAAATCCTTGCTGAATACATAATCAGATTTACTAGCCATAGTTACTGACCACCAACCAGATGGATAAATACTTTGAGGAAATACACTCATAGTAATGTTTTTAAATCCACTTTCACGCATAATACTTCTGATATCATTTTGTAAATCAATATGTATAAGCGGTGACTCACTCTGCTGTACTATTATCCCATCTTCTTTTAATACTCTGAAACAATTATTGTAAAACTTTTCGTTGAATAAGCCTAGTGCAGGTCCAGCTGGATCAGTACTATCTACGATGATGATATCCATACTCGCATCTGGCGCATTTTCCATCCATTTTATCCCATCATCGAATAATAAACTAGCTCTTGGGTCATTGTTTGAGCTACATAGTTCAGGAAAGAATAGTAACGACATATCTGTTACCAGTTTATCTATATCCACCTGTATAACAGAGCGAATAGATTTGTGCTTCAGTACTTCTTTGAGAGTGCCACAATCACCACCTCCAATAATGCATACATCTTTTGGATTAGGATGACTAAAAATAGCAGGATGACTAATCATCTCATGGTAGAAATGATTTTCAAAAGTAGAAACCATAGTGCATCCATCAAGTGTCATCAAGTTTCCATAACCATTAGTTTGAAAAACTTCAAGCATTTGAAAACTAGTTTCTACCATAGCCAGACGTTTTACTACTTCAATCATAAAGCCAGGTTTACCATCACTGATTTCGTAAAAATAATTTTTACCAGCAATATTTACAATTTTTGATGATTCCATCACAACTCCTAAGTGTAATATATGATTAAATACCCATTTTAACTGAGTGGTTTTATATTATAAATTTTAATAAATATGTCAATTAGTTGTATTTAATTTATATTATGCCATTTTTTAATACTTTTACGTTGCTAGTAGTTACAAAAAATAATAACTTGATTAAATATTTATTTAATATATTATTATACTTCTATTAATTAAAATTATTAAATTTATTTTTTATCTATAAATTATGAAAAAAATTATATATAGTATAGTTACTTGATTAATCATTGTATTTTTATTATCATGAATAGTTATTATAAAAAGTGGTACTGTTTGAGTCGTATATAGTTTATGAGCAATAAAATCTTCAATTTGAGAATGAGTTCATTGGAAAAATATTATTACAAATAGAATTGTAAAAGTAGATATTAAAACTAATAAGTTGGAGGTAAAGGCGAATTCTGCATCTAAAGATCTACAAATAGTAGATAGTATTATTGCTTTGAATTATAGTGTAGATGTAAATAAAGTAATGAAATTGTATAGAGATATATGACCTGATTATACTTCTAGAATAGTAGAACCATCTATTCAAGAGGCTATTAAATCTGCTACTGCAAAATTTACAGCAGAACAATTGATAACAAAAAGAGAAGAAGTAAAAGAAATAATTACAAGTAATATAAAACAAAAATTGGGATTGAGTTGAATATTGGTAAGTGATGTAAATATTGTTAATTTTGATTTTTCTAAATCATTTAATGATAGTATAGAAAATAAAGTAAAAGCTGAACAAGATGCATTAGCACAAAAAAATAAATTGGAACAAGTTAAATATGAAGCTCAACAAACTATAGAACAAGCAAAAGCACAAGCAGAAAGTATTAGAATACAAGCAGAAGCTATATCTTCTCAATGATGAGAAAATTATGTAAAAACTAAATGGATAGAAAAATGGAACTGAGTATTACCAACTACATCACTATGAGAAAGTTCTAATATATTATTTAATTTAAATAAATAATCATATCAATAATACAAAAACAAGATAATTAAAAAATAATTATCTTGTTTTTATTGTTTTATAATATATTTGTATTATATTTTTTTCTCATATAATATTTATATTATAAACAAAAAAATACTATGATATACTCTATAAAACTGATAATTGAAATAGATAACAATTATATAAAAAATAATTATTACAGTATATTGTGAAGTGTTTTAAATATTATTTGAGATAATAAACAGCTCAAGGATTCAATATTATCAATATCAAATATACACAAATCAAATGATGATAATTTTTCTATAAGTATATCTATAATTTGAAAAGATAGTTTTAATAACATAATAAATATAATTCAAAACAAAAAAGAAATAAATATAAATTGAAAAATTTTTAATATATTATGACTGGATTTCAATTTCAGTATATTTGATAATGATACTATTATTTATAATGATTATAAAAAAATTGAGATATCATTTAAATCACCGACTATAATAAAAAAAGAAATTAATTGAATTGATATTAATCAATTATTACCAATTCCTGAAGTATTTTTATTATCATCTATTAGAAAATACAGTAAAATTTATTGATATACTATAGATTTTGATTTAATAAAAAAAGCAATAAAAAACAATGTAATTGTTGTAAGTTTTGATATTAGTACTAAATTAGTAAGAGTAAAATGAAATAATAAAGCATGATTGGTATGAAAAGTAAAATATGAAATATTTGATTCTATAGATAGAGATACAAAAATACTGTTATATAATGCATTGAATTTATCTAAATTGCTATGAATATGAACAGGTAATAGGTTATGATTAGGGCAAGTTTGAGTTTATTTTAGTAAGTAATAATTTATTTTATGAGTAAAAAAATAATTGTTTGAGATTTTTCATGAATACAAGGATATTTATATAATATTCAAAAAAATAAATCAGCTACTAAAAGACTAAAGGGAAGAAGTGCTTTTATAGAGATACTTTTAGAAAAAGTAAAAGTAGATTTAAAAAATGCACTGTGAAATTGTGATGATTATATAATAAGTTGAGGTAAATTTATTATTATTTGTAATGATTTTAATCAGGACAGATTTGATATATTTAAAAAAGATTTAGAATTAAAACTTTTAAATCAATTTTATGGTGAATTAAAAATAATATTTTGAGTTTCAATTTATGATGAAAATGATTTTAAAAATAGTTTAAATAAAGCATTTGAAGATTTAGAAAAACATAAAAACAAGGCTTTTTCAAGTATATTTATAGAAAATTGAAAATGGAATAGTGATAAATTTGTATTTAATGATGATAGATGAACTGAAAGTGTTTGTAAATTTAGTAGATGAGATCTAATAAAAGTAAAAAAAGGATTTGATAGTTATATAGATGATATATTAGATGAAGAGTGATTAGGCTGAATCTGACAAAATACAGCAAATGATATAATTATTTCAAATTTTATAGCTTGAAATAGATGAAATCAAAAAATAAAAATTTTTGATAAAGATGAAGAAATAAGTAAATATCTAAAATTAAATAATGAAATAAAATACTTACCAAAAGATTGAGAGAAAATAAAATCATTTGAAGATATTGCTTGAGAATGAAATTTCAATAAATTGGCTTGTTTGAAATGAGATATAGATAATTTGTGAAAGTTATTTATGTTTTGATTAAATGAAAATAATTATAAAGAAAATTATAAATTACTTTCTGAAAAACTAGATAATTTTTGGAATAAAAAGTTATATGAAATTATTTGAAATAAAGAAATTTATAAAGATATTTATATAGTTTATGCAGGGTGAGATGATTTTTTAATACTTTGAAAATGGGATGTAATAATAGATTTTTATAAAGATTTACAAAATAAATTTAAAGAATTTACAAATAATGATGAAATACAAAGTTTATTAAAGGAAAAACAAAATATTACATTTTGTTGAGCGATAAATCTATTTTGACAGCATGACACATTTTTTACAGTAGTTAAACAAACTGATGAACTACTTAGTAAAGCAAAAGATTGAGATAAAAATAGTTTAAATATATTTTGAAAAGTAATTTGAAATGATGATTTTGGTAAACTATTTGATGAAATAAATAAATTTGAAAAAGAGTTTAATCTATATGATAAAGAAAAAAATATTATTTCAACTTGAACTCTTAGATTTCTACTAGATATATCAAAAAAGATTATATTAGATGAAAAAAAATGACTTGATGAGAATTGAAATGAAAAAGATTATTTCGAATATGGTTTATGGAAAGCCGAGTTATTTTATATGTTATGAAGGAATTATACAACAAAAAATTGAACTGATTTAAAAGATGATTTTAGAAGTTATATAAATTGAATGATATTACATAATGAAGCTCAAAAATTTGGTAGTTTATCTTGAAATAATGATTTATTTTGAGACAAAACTAGTAAAGAAGATGCAGAAAAATTGTTTGTTATGATGAGTTATGTACTTTATAAATTGAGAAGTTAATATTTTATTTTTTTAAATTATTATTATGGGAATAAAAATACCTTTAGATGTAATGATGAAAATAAGTTGAAAAAGCAAAGAGGAATTTGAAAATGAAGAAAAGGTTAAAGAACAAAACAAAAAAAATGAACAAAAAGAGAGAAAAAAAATTGAAGAATTAAATAAAATTAATATTAATGAATTATATAATAAGTACGATTTATATATTTCTAATAAAAAAATAAATTCAGAGTATTTTAGTGAACTATCAAAAGATTTAGTTTATAAATTCAAATCTGAAAATCTTACTTCTACAAAATTAAGAGAATATTATAATAGCATAAATAATTTATATAATTCATATAATGATGAGAATGAATTGAAAATAAATTTATTTATGATTTTAGCAAAAGCAAACTATGACTATTGAAGAAAAAAAATAGCAACAAAATCATTTATTAATTTTTTAGAAATAAACATAAGTAATTTATTTAATAAAGATTTTGAAAAAGAAAATTTTACTATATTTAAAAAACATTTTGAAACAGTAATAGCTTATGCGAAGTGAGTTTTAAGTGATAAATAATTTATTCAATAAATATATAAAATATGAAAACATTAGTTTACAATGTACAAATAATTACAAAAACATGACTACATATATGATCATGAAATACAAAGATAGAAATAGGTTGAATGGATCAACCAGTTATAAAAGATAGAGATTGATTTCCTTATATACCTGCTAGTAGCTTAAAATGAAAATTAAGAAGTTTATATGAGATAACTATATTTTCTGAAGATTTAATAAAAAATAGAAATGATAAAAATTATTGATTAAAAGAATTTGATTGAAAAAATTATGATGAAGTTTCTATGTTTTTTGGTAAAGCATGAGAATTTTGAAATAAAAAAACAGATGATAAAAAACAATTAGAAAACCTCTGACCTACTAGATTTATATTTAGAGATTTAAAATTATCAGAATTTGATAGAAAAAAACTAGAAAATTTAAAAAACTCTTGAGAATCAATATTTGAAGAAAAAACAGAAGTAAGTATAAATAGATTTACTTGAACATCTAAACAATGAGCATTAAGACCAATTGAAAGAGTTCCAGCTTGAACAATTTTTGAATGAAAATTAATAGTAAGACTTCTTGATAAAAAAGAAATATTAGATCAATATTGAAAAAAAAGTGAAAAAGATATATTAATACATAAATTTTGAGTAAATTTATCTATTCTAAAAGAATTAATAGAAAATGATTATTTATGATGACAAGGTAGTAGATGAAGTTGAGAAATAGAAATAAATTTTATAGAAGAAATTAAAAATGATAATTAGTATTTTATTACATAAATTAGTGATATGAATAAATCATATGATGTAGAAATAGAAATATTAACACCAGTTCATATTTGAGATTGAAATAATATATCATGAATAGATTATATTTGCTATCATGAACAAATAAAAGACAAAAAAGATAAAAAAAATAGATTTGATAGAGTATACAAAAGTTATTTATATAAGTATAATCTTAGTGGTGTTATTGATTTTTTGGATGAAGGCGATAGAGAAGAAGTATTAGAATTATTAAACAATTCTGATATAATTAAATTGAGAAATAAAATCTGGTATTTATTAAAAGATAAAGAAAATGATGAATATAAAAAACGGTTAGAAAGAGAAAGAGAAAAAGAAAAAGAAAATAAGTCTTATAAAAAACCTGAATACAAATTAGTAAGATATGAAAAATCAAAATATAAAGATAGATTTATAAAAATTGCTGAAAAACCAATAGAAGTAAGTAATAAATTTTTTGAAGACTATATAAAAAAAATGTCTCAAAAATGAAAGCAAATTAATTGAAAAAATGAAAAGAAAAAAGAAAATGAAGAAATAAATCAAATATCACAATTAATAATACAAAGTTTTATTAAATCAGTTTGAAGAGTATATATTCCTTGAAGTAGTTTAAAATGAGCGATTAGAACAGTTTTGACAAATAATGAAATAGAAAATATTTCTACAGAAAAAGATCCATTTAAAAAATTGATAGTAAGAGATAGTGATTTTATAGATGATTGAATAGAAATATGACCATTAGCTAGAAAGTCAAAAAAAAGCAAAGATGAAAATTGAGAAATTAATTGAGATTGAAATTATGCGGAATTTTTAAAACCTTGAATCAAAATAAATACAAAAATAGTATTAAAATGATTTTTAGATGAAAGTAATTTAGAAAAAATTGATATTTCAAAAGATAATATATTAAAAGCAAGTAATAATTATACAAAAAATAAAATAAAAAATTATATTGAAAAATTATATCAATTAAAAAATTTAGATAATAATAATAAAGAAAAAAATCAAAAAATAGAAACTACAATTAAATCATTTGATAAAATTTTAAAAAAATGACTTAATGAAAATGAATGTATTTTAAATATTTGATTTTGATGATGATTTTGGTTTAAAAGTTTTGAATGAAATGAAAAACATCCTTGAAAAATACATTTTGAAAAATATAAAAATAAAGATATAGTTATTCCAACTACAAATTATAATACAAAACTTGAGAATACAGACCTAGAAAACCTTTGATTTATAAAACTAACATTTTAAATATTATGTCATACCAAATATATGAACTAAAACTAAAACCACTTTCACCATGGATATCAGATTTAACAGCTGATACTATTTTTGGTCATCTTTGTTGGCAAATTAAGTATGAGTTTTGAAAAGAAGTTTTGGAAAAGTTTCTAAAAGAAATGGCTATAAAACCTATTTTTACTATTAGTGATGTTTTACCAGCAGATAGATTACCAAGACCAATAAGTGATTTTGATGGAGATATAAAATTTAATAAAACTTATGAAGATAATTTTATATCATTGAAAAAATCTAAAAAATTTAATAAAGAAATAAATTATATAGATGAAAATAATTTAACTAAATTTAAAGACATAAACAAAGAAGATTTATTGAAAATTAGAGAAGATGAAAACTATTTAAATAACAATAATAAAAATAATACATATTATTCTGAATGAATTGAAAACAAAAATATAATAAATAGAAATACTTGAATTACTTCAGAATGATGAATTTATTCACAAAACTATATATATTTTAATGAAAATTCAAGAAATAAAGCTTTAAGAGTATTTTTAAAAGTATTTAATGAAAATTCTTTAGAAGAGTATAATATTATGGAAAATATAAAAAATATATTTTCAATTTGATATTGAAAGAAAAAAAGTCAATGAAAATGATATTTTAAAGTGTGAGATTGGAATGAATATACAAAAATACAACAAAATACTTGAAATAAATTTTTACTTCTTTCAAATTTTATACCATCAAATAAGGATTCTACAAATTGAAATTATAATACTTTTACAAAATTTCCTAAAATGTGAGAAGAATTTAGTAGTGAATGACAAAATTTTTATAAAAAACCTATGATAATGATAAAATCATGAGCTACTTTTGAAAAATGAAATAATTATGAAGGATATGTTTGAAAAATGATAGATAATTCAGCTATAAAAAGAGAAAAAATATATCACTATGCTTATTGATTTACTTTTGAATTTTAAATAAATATGAAAAACATAATAATTACTTGTTGAACAAGTATATTTACAAATTTATTAGATGAAGATTTTTATAAATTATCTTGAGTAGTATTTTCTTATACAGATTTTAAAAATTTTAAAGATGATATAAAAGAAATAAATAAACAAAATACTTTAGCAAATGAAATTTCTATTAATTTTGATGATGAAATGTGAGAATGAGATAAAGAAGAAAAAATAAAAAAATATCTAATAGATTGATTTAAAGATATAAATATTGAAAGTGATTTTTTTTCTAAATTATCAGCTGAAATATCTCTAATATTAAATTGAGAATTAAAATTAAATAAAACAAATGATAAAATATTTTTATTTTATTCTGATAATTTAGCATGACAATTAGTCTCTGAAGTATTATTATATATATTTAAATATAAAATATGAATTAATAATGTAGAAACTAATAAAATTCCTTGATTCAAAGTAGATGATAAAACAAGTTTTAAAGAAATAGCAATTCCAGATTTTTTCAAAAAATTAGAAGAAATAAAACAAAAATTAGGTGATACTATTATGTGTCCTGTATGATGATACAAGGCTTTAATACCTTATGCTAGTCTGTATGCTATGGTGAATTGATGGGAAATAAAGTATATCTATGAAGATAGTGAGGAGTTGATGGATTTACCAAATTGAGTATTATCATATTTTATTTATCAAAATATGATATGAAATAGTATAAAACTTGAAGAATCATTAACAAAAAATACTAAATTTAATTTAGAAAAAACTCTGCTATTATGAAAATTTGTCAGTAATTTTAAAAAGTTTTGATATGTAAATGATATAAATAACCTATCTAATATTTTAGTTTGAGAAAATCCAGCTTTTGAAAACTCATTAAAATTATTAAAAAATACTATTGACTTTGTCTGAATAAATAATATTGATTTAAAAACCGTTAAAACTGATTTAAAATGATTAACTAATAGGATATCTAAAAAAGATGATATAGAAAATATGTTTTTCAATGATATTATTAATGATATAAAAGATAATTTTTTAGATTCTACAGTAGATTGAAGATTTGTTATTATGAACTGGTATTTATCTAAAAATAGAATATTAGAAAGCTATTTGATACTAAGAGAATTATTTTTAGATATATTTAGTTATTATATTTTTTGAGAAATTAAATTAAAAGAAAATGATAGAAAAAAAGTTGATTATAGATGACTTCTTGAAACACAGTTATATTTATTTTTTACTCCTGATGATAAATCAGATAAAAAATATCTTGAAGATGAAATATCAATTACATTAGAAGAAAAAAATAAAATATGTGAACTCTATAAATTAGTTGAAACTTATGAAAATAATTGTTTATTAAAAGAAGCTTATAATAAAGCAAAAGATGTAAGAAATATTTTAGCTCATATATGAAAACAAAATAAAGATTTTTATTCTAAACTATGAAATATTATAAAGTATGCAGAAGTTTTAGAAACCTTCAAAAACCACATCTTAAACCAAAAAAGCGAGAATTAGTTCTTGCTTTTTATATAATAACAAAATTATTTCTAACTTTAATAAAATTTATATTAATTTAGATATTATTGGTTATATCCATAAATAAATATCATTATCATAAACATTTTCGGTTTTATCCATAAATTATTATCTTTAATCAAATAATATGTTCCTTTACCTAACAAAAAATGCACTTCAATTAAACAAGGAAGGCTGAACAATAGTTATAACTGACAATGAAACAAGAGTTACAAGGAAAATACCATTCAACACTATAGAGTGAGTGGTAGTTTTTGGTAGAATCCAATTGACTACAGATGTAATAACTAGTTTTTTAAAAGCTAAAACTCCTGTATTTTTCTTGTCAAAATTTGGATGATATTTCTGAAAACTGGATAGTATAGAAATAAAAAATGTAGAATTATTATATAAACATATAGAAGCCTCTACGAATGAAGAAATAAGTTTTTCATATGCTAAAACTATAATCAATTCAAAAGTAAGTAATAGTATTGTAATGCTAATGAGATGGGCTAGATTTTGCGATATTATGACATGAAATAAGCAAGAATTGAATATTATAATAGAAGAACTAAAAAAATATTTATTGAAAATATATGAGTGTAATAGTAAAGAAGAATTAAGATGAATAGAATGAAATGCTAGTAAAATCTATTTCAAGTGATTTGCTATGTTTTTGAAACCTCCATTTACTTTTTCTATTAGAACTAGAAGACCACCACTTGATGAAGTAAATGCTATGATGTCACTATGATACACACTATTAGCACAAACCGTACAAATGATACTTAATGTACAGTGAATCGAAGCTCAATTATGATTTTTTCATAAGCCAAAAGATTTAAGAACTCTATTAGTTTTGGATATGATGGAAATGTATAGATCTTGGATAGTTGATGATATGATTATTAGAATTACTCAAAGGGATAAAATGAATATAGAAGAACATTTTTTCATAAATACAAAAGATGAAAAAAGACCAGTACTAATTACTGATGAATGATTACAAATATTTTTATGAGAATATTATAAAACTGTGTTTTCAAAAGCAGATGAAGAAAATTTTGGAAATTTCAAAAAGTTGAGCTTAATAGAAAAAGATTTAGAAAAATTCAAACAATCTTTAGTAAATAAAACACCTGAAAATTATGAGGGTTTTAAGATTAAGTAGCGAAAAAATGTATTTAGCAATAACATATGATATATCTAATAATAAGGCTAGAAGTAAAATAGTAAAAATACTAACTAGTTATGGTTTTAGAGTGCAAAAATCTGTATTTGAAGTAGAGATTACTAAATGACAATATCAGACATTGAAGAAATCTCTTACTCATCGGCTAGAATTTTCAAGAAAGAAATATTGAGATGAATCAATTAATATAGATAGTGTTAAATTTTATATATTATCAAAAGTATGAGAATGAAATCTAGATGGTAGAATTGACTGATTATGAGATTGATACGAGCAGGCTTATTTCGATGACTTCTTGATTTTATAACACAAATATATATAATAATTGTAAATATATAAATAAATATAAATCCATGAAGCTAGATAAAAATCTCAAATTCGCTGAAAAATATAATTGGTGGTCAACTGATAAATGAAATATTAGTAAAGAAACTAAATTATCATATATTATGAGTAAATGAAGTATATATGAAGTTTATTATGTATTTAAAAATTTTGATACATATGAATTAGAAAAATGATATTCTTTAATAAAAAATGATTCATATTCATTGAAACCTAGAAGAAAATCGTTTATTAATACTTTATTTGAAGAAAAAAAAGTTAATTATTTATAAAAATATATGTTTAAAAAATTAATAAAGTTTTTAAAATTTGATAAAAAAAGTGAAGTACAAACAAAACCTCTCTCTTGTATTCTCTCTCCTTATCAGGAGAAAGAGGCTACAAAAGTAGATAAAAAAGAAATTATCTTTGATGAAAATGCATTAAAAGTGCTTGATAAAAATCAGTTAAATTTTAAAGAATTATTAGCAGATTTATCTACTACGCATTTTTTAGCTTGATGAACAGCAATTGCACTATATTTATGACATAGAAAAAGTATAGATTTCGATTTTTTTTCTAATATTTCACAATGAAAATTTTCAGATTTTGTAATTAGAATATCTAAATATTGATTAGAAGTAAGTAATGATGATAAAAAGAATTTTTCATGAATAGAATTCAATGATCAAGATGAAATACATGTAAATATTACTTGAGTAAAATTATCATTAATTAACTATTATAGAGTACTTTATGATAATCAAAAAATATTAATAAAGTGAAATAATTATATATTATGATGACTTAGAATAGCTACAATAGAAGAACTTGTGTCAATGAAACTATTTGCTATGATTTCAAGAAAAAAATGGAAAGATGCTGTTGATTTATATTTTTTAATAAAATATTTAAATAAAAATTTAGAACAATTGTTATTATTAGCTGAATCTAAATATTATATAAATATATTTAATAAAGAAGCTGTTTTGGAACAATTAATATCAAAAGATTGGGATAAAACTGAAAATGTAGAATATATAATAACAGATTATCCACCAGATCAAGAAATAGAAAATTATTTAGAAAAAGAAGCATTAAAAATAATTTGAAAAAATAAATTTGATACATAATTGATTTTATAACAAAAATATATATAATATTTTTGTTATTTTTTTGAGTAAAATTTAGATATTTTACTCGCAGGGCTATTTAAAGACAAAAATTAAACTATTTTTTATAATATTTTTATGAATTTATTAAAAATTAATAAAATACTCGGAAATACACTTGATTTATCTCTATTTTTAGCCATTAAAAATAACACCTATAAAAGAAAAGACCTTTTTAAAGGTCGTCGAAACCTTCAATTGGTTCTAATGACTGTAATGCATTTTTCATAAATAAAAGAAAAGACCTTTTTAAAGGTCGTCGAAACATATCATATTTTGTTTTTAATAGGATAAATTTTAACGCTAGATAAAAGAAAAGACCTTTTTAAAGGTCGTCGAAACATTTATACCTAAAGACCTCATTCAGCCTTTAGATACTTCATAAAAGAAAAGACCTTTTTAAAGGTCGTCGAAACCCACTATTAGCATTTAATCTAATATTTAACTCTCTTTCATCTATAAAAGAAAAGACCTTTTTAAAGGTCGTCGAAACACTCATTATTTCAGTTTATGTTGAAGTATGGTAAGTTAAGTATAAAAGAAAAGACCTTTTTAAAGGTCGTCGAAACTCAGTCTCTATATCATCTAATAATCCAACATCACTAAGATAAAAGAAAAGACCTTTTTAAAGGTCGTCGAAACGTGCTGATGAAATATTCTCATATTTCAATGCATCTTTTAAATAAAAGAAAAGACCTTTTTAAAGGTCGTCGAAACTTTAAATCTTTAGCTTTAATAAATCATTGTTCAAATAATTTATAAAAGAAAAGACCTTTTTAAAGGTCGTCGAAACAAACCTGCAGTTTCGCACCTTTCACATCCACCAATGCAACATATAAAAGAAAAGACCTTTTTAAAGGTCGTCGAAACTTTATTTGTCATTTTCTTTTATTTATATATTAAAGATAAAAGAAAAGACCTTTTTAAAGGTCGTCGAAACTTCAGTTATTAGCACCATTAAATAAATTTATAATATCAAATAAAAGAAAAGACCTTTTTAAAGGTCGTCGAAACTTAATCTTATGAGTAGATTTATATAATCTAAGCATTTCATTATAAAAGAAAAGACCTTTTTAAAGGTCGTCGAAACTCTCAAAATATACTATTCCAATGAATTATAAACTTTTCTAAATAAAAGAAAAGACCTTTTTAAAGGTCGTCGAAACTTTGTGGTATTATATCACTAATATCTACTTCATCATATATATAAAAGAAAAGACCTTTTTAAAGGTCGTCGAAACATTGAATTTAATTTATATATTAATTATTAACCATAATAATATAAAAGAAAAGACCTTTTTAAAGGTCGTCGAAACCCAGTTATTACTAGCTTGAATTTGTCAAACAAATGTTTCTATAAAAGAAAAGACCTTTTTAAAGGTTGTCGAAACTTATTCATTGTATTCTATATCAATTTTGAATTCGAGTATAAAAGAAAAGACCTTTTTAAAGGTCGTCGAAACATATAATCAGTTGAATACATATCAGGAAAATTCATATATGATAAAAGAAAAGACCTTTTTAAAGGTCGTCGAAACATTCAAAATTTATCAGCAATTCATTTTTGAAAAAATAATCATAAAAGAAAAGACCTTTTTAAAGGTCGTCGAAACTCACAAGGTCTTTACATCGCTAAACATAATTTTCTGTAAAATAAAAGAAAAGACCTTTTTAAAGGTCGTCGAAACGTAAAGATAGATTATTTTTATTTAAGAAGTCTAGCAAATATAAAAGAAAAGACCTTTTTAAAGGTCGTCGAAACTTAATAATGTTATTATTTCCATTATTAATGATAGTTTTTCTGAATAAAAGAAAAGACCTTTTTAAAGGTCGTCGAAACATAATTATTATGAAAAGTGTATAAAAATATATAATAACTTCATAAAAGAAAAGACCTTTTTAAAGGTCGTCGAAACTTAAATACTTCATATATAGCATTATCACACTCTTCACGAATAAAAGAAAAGACCTTTTTAAAGGTCGTCGAAACATTTTCTGTGTTAAGTCTTATTGGGAATTGTTTATACATATAAAAGAAAAGACCTTTTTAAAGGTCGTCGAAACATAACTTTGCATTTTTTAAATTCTTGTATTTTTTCAAAATAAAAGAAAAGACCTTTTTAAAGGTCGTCGAAACTCAGCCTTTATTTTATCTGAATATATTATTATATCTCAGTATAAAAGAAAAGACCTTTTTAAAGGTCGTCGAAACTCTAGTATTTAAAAAAGTCACTATATTCTGAATTGTAATATATATAAAAGAAAAGACCTTTTTAAAGGTCGTCGAAACAAGACAGCAGTTTTCTTACAATAATTTACTTTTCATATTTTATAAAAGAAAAGACCTTTTTAAAGGTCGTCGAAACATTTTTCTTATTAGGAATATAAAGCCAAAAAACATTAATAAATAAAAGAAAAGACCTTTTTAAAGGTCGTCGAAACTCAAACTCTTACATCTCTATAAGGAGTTCTATAGACTTCTATAAAAGAAAAGACCTTTTTAAAGGTCGTCGAAACAATATGCACATCAATTCTTTGTGTTAAAATACTTTACTCAGATAAAAGAAAAGACCTTTTTAAAGGTCAATGCATTAAGTTAAGAAGTTTTCTACTTAGGTTCTAATCCCTCCCCCTGCGGGGACTCCCTTTGGAAAAGGGAGAAATTTCTTCCTTTTCCAAAGGAAGTACCGAGGTACGAGGGGATGGATTAGAAAAATATACCACATTTTTTCCTTAACTTAATGG
>JAUXPL010000009.1 GCA_030683605.1 Candidatus Altimarinota bacterium | reverse complement strand
ATGATGTACCATGAGAAACTACATATGACTCAAGATGAAATAAAATCTATGCAAAATTATATGGATGAAAAGTAAATAATCAGGTAGAAAAAGCACATAAATTTGAACAATTGCATAAGAAAGCAAAGAATTTGATAGATAGTAATGGATGAAATTTATGATTAAACGAAATACAAAGTTCATATTGAAATATAATTGTAAGTTTGGCAAAATATCAAAATAATAATTGAGAATTTGTTACTTCGTTAAAATCTGGATGGGAAATTGAATTAAAACCAAAATTAGATATATATGCAAAATATTTAGTAGAGTATAAATTAGCAAATGATACAATATTTTTAAATAATTTTAATAATGAAGTAACTAGACAAAAAAACATTGCCATTAATGAAAAAGAGTTACAATTATGAAGAAGTCTTACAGCAGTTGAAAAACAAGAACAAATAAATGAAATAAGTAAATGAATAAAAGATTGAATAATAAAAGCTACAAGTGATTATTTGATGCAGTATATAGAATTAGCAAAAGATTTAAAAAATCTTACTATTAATGATGTTTACAATTGACTTGGAAGTGTTTGGTCAATTATATCAAATCCAATAAATAGTATAGTAACGATTTCACAAAATTTTAAAGATTGAATAAATAAAACATTAAATAAATTAGAACATTTATGAGCTTATGAATACAGTTTTTGAACATCATATATTTGAACTAGTGTTTGATTTGTAGTATGAGTTCCTGGATCAAAAATAATTAATCTATGAAAATTAGATAATATTGTAATCAAAATAGATAAAACAATTGATTGATTAATCACTAATTTACTAAATAATAATATAAAAAGACTATGAGCTTGATATGTAACTAAATTTAATAGTTTAAATACTAAAATTGTTTCTAGTTTTAGTGTGGAAAAACAAGAAAGATTTTTTAAGAGAATGGCTTTGATGGATAATTTTATGTTAAAAGAATATTTAGATAATTCAAACAATTACTACACTAATAATTTTGAAGTTGGAGGAAAATATAATATGTTAATAAGTATAGATGAAACTTGAAAAAGAATAGTACCAAATATAAATAATAGTTGAAAATATGTTGATGGATACGGAAATATAATAAGATGAAATATAGACTTTATAGTTACAAAGAATTCTAATTGAGAATACTGGATTCAATTCTGAGAAAAACACTCATATTTAAGTAATTGAAATAATCTAGTTTATGCATGAAATATGTCATATACTGAATGAGTATTAAATAATTGGTCAAACTGGAGTTGACATTATAGACCAAGTAAAAATGATATAGACTGAATAAATGCTACAAAATCAGCTTTTAAAAATAGAATGTGAATAGAATTAAATGTTGCATTTAATCCACGTTAAAATTTATTTCATAAAAAACAAATATGATTAAAGATTTTTTAAAATTAGAAATAAAACCTGGAATACATATAAATTTTTCAGATATACCAAATGATGAAATGACTTCATATATACTACTTATGAGTAGTGCAGATTGAATTTATGATATACAGGAAAAAATACATTATGACCAATTAGTATATATAAACAACAAATATAACATAAAATCTGAAACAAACAAATTAGGTGAATTTGTAAACATATGGGAAGAAAAGATAAGCGAAATAGAAAAACAATATACAGAAAAAGATTTTTTAGAATATATTAAGTATGCAAAAGAATTATACTTAAAAACATACTGAGAAGAATTTTGACATAAAGCATACAATAATTTTTTAGGAGTTTTTATAGTATGATTAATTTGAGATAAATTTTACCAAAAATTTATAAAAAATAATGATAAAATAATAAAATTTTTACATAATGAATTTAAAAATATATTTAAATATTACCCTTCAAGATGAGATAAAGTATGATTTTATATTGATAATTTATATTGATTACATAGATATTGGAGTATAGATGATGTAGATAATTGTTGAGAGCTCGACAGATACAATTATTGGATAAAATATAAAGAAAAATGAAACTTTTTGATAAACTAAAAAATGAATTAATGTTTAATAAAATACAAGATTTATTAACTAAAGATTATAAACAAATAAATTTAAATGAAAATAATAAAAAAGAAATATATAAAATGATAAAATTTGTATATATGTATTATTATTATTTTAGTAAATTTGATTATATAAGAATACTAAAAAAAAGATGAAATTTGGATAAATTTAAAGAAAAATATCCAGAAGACTACAATAATTATTTAGAATTTTTAAAAAAAATAAATTCAGATTTTTTTGTAAAGTATTATTGATACAATTATAATGAACTTCTAGAAAATTGAAAATTGTTTAGAATAAGCACAGAAATTTTAGAATTTTTTTATATAAAAGTTGATGGAAAAATATTTGATGATTTTGTAGAATTTATATGAAGAGATTATGAATTTTTTATATATTCATGTTTTGATAATACATTAAATAATAAATTACTATACAATAGAGAAAATAATGTAAAAGATGATTTTTTAGAAGCTAAAATGAAAGAATATAGTAAAAGATGAGGTGATTATAATATGATAGTACTATAATTGAAAATCAAGTATTAAAAGCAGAAATCGATGCAAACTTACAATTCTATGCTTGAGCTCTATTTGAGTATAATCTAAAAAATGATGCAAATTTTAAGAATGCATTTAATGCTGAGGTAACTAGTCAAACAAATATTTGAATATCACAACAAGAATTAATATTATGAAGACCATTAACACAAGCAGAAAAAACTAATATAA
>JAUXPL010000047.1 GCA_030683605.1 Candidatus Altimarinota bacterium | reverse complement strand
TTTTAACTTATAAATTATTATTTTTAATCTATTAGAATATTATAATAGATTTTTTTGCTTGTTTTAAATTTGTTATTTATCAATTTTTTACTACAATTTAAACATAAAAAATACCATTTAAGCTTAACTTAATGGCATTGGATTTTAGGGGGGGGGAGAACCGAGGTGAATACATATTAAAATCACAAGATATTAACAGCTGGAGCTTCTCCCCCCTAAGACTTTTGTTACTATTGGTCACAAAAGTAAGAGACACAAATACTAACTAAACCAAGTAATAAAATTTTTACTTGGTTTTATATTTGATATTATCTAATTTTGTTGGTATTAAAACTAATGTATGTTTATATGATATTATTATTTTTCATTTTATTATATTAATATTTAAAGTTAATATATTTATATAATTAAATGTTAACTATATTAACATTTAATGTTAAAAACATTGACTTTTCTATACAATTAGTATACTATTAATACATATATTATTAATAATATCATTATGATTGCAAATATAGAATCTCTTCGTAAAGAGAAAAAACTTACTCAAGATGATGCTGCTAAATATTTATGAATAACTCGTCAGACATTTTCTAAACTAGAAAAGTGAGATATAGAACCTACACTATGACAAGCAGTGAAATTGGCAGAGATTTTGTGAGTGAGTATAGATAATTTCATAAATACTGATATAAAAACTATCGAAACAAAAAAAATAGACTGGGATAAATACAAACAAATTATTCAGTTTTTTATAGAACATGGTACATGAAATAAATTCAAAATAACTAAAACTAAATTAGCAAAACTTTGCTATTTAGCTGATTTTACTTGGTACTATTACAATCTAGAACCTATTACATGATTAGAATATAGAAAAATACAACAATGACCAGTACCAGATGCTTATTTTGCAACTATAGAAGAATTGTTCAATGATGAATCTATAAACATAGAAATAAAATGAAATTCTCATCTGATATCTAATAAATGATATTACAAAACTGATAAATTGAGTCTAGAAGAAAAATCTATGTTAACAAAAATTGCTCATAAATGGAAAAAATCTGATACTAAAGAAATAGTTGATTTTACTCACAATCAATTACCTTGGATGATATGCTATGATAAAGAAATAATTCCGTATGGCTTAATTACTCAAGAAGATCCTGAAAATGTGTACTAATATATATTATAAAGTCATAGTGAGTGAGTATGCAAAAACTGATGTTTGAAGTCTCACAATGAAACTACCTGGTGGGAACAGGAAATCAAAAATAATCACAAAGAAATAGCAAAATTATTCTCATGATTATAAAAGCAATATACAGAATGCATATTGCTTTTTGTTACAGATAAATCCCTATAAATTTACAAAACCCCATAGATTTATCATGTACAATCAGAATTTTTTACTAATTCTTTTTATTTATTAAAAATAAGTATAATATATGTGTAATTTATAATGATATGAAAGATATAAAAATTTTAATTTTGATTTAATTATCTTGATTTTTTATCAGTCAATATTATATTTTATCTTGATTTTCTATCAGTTATGTATTATAATACTAATATAATTAAATAATAATATATCATTATGATAATAAAAAGGAATATTTTCGATAAAATTATTGAAGTTTTGGATTCAAAAAAAATCATTATTCTAAGATGACCAAGACAAGTTTGAAAAACTACTTTGATGAAAGATATTCAAAGTTTTTTAGGTGATAAAAAAACTGTTTTTTTTAACATGGATGATTTAGATATAAAATCAAAAATATCTACACCCAAAGATTTGTTAAAATATATAAAATTTGAGTTTTGATATAATGAAAATGAAGAAATAACTATTTTTCTCGATGAATTTCAAAATATTGAAAATGCATGAATATTTTTAAAAAATATTTATGATAGTTATTCAAATATTTCTATTATATGTAGCTGATCTTCTAGTTTGGAAATAACAAAAAATAGTGAATTTCTAACTGGTAGGAAAATAATTTTTGATATTACTTGATTTACTTTTTTAGAATATTTAAAAGCAAATAATTTTAAAAATAATGATTTAAAATTTAGTTTAGATAATTTTGATGAAATAATATCATTTTATGGTTTTTATAAAAAGGAATTAGAAAAATACTTAGAGGAATATTTAACTATTTGATGATATCCAGAAATAGTACTTACAAGTTGAAATTTAAGACAACAAATAGCAAAAGATATAATAGAAACTTATATAAAAAAAGATATTACTTCTTTCTTGAGGGTCGAAAATATTACTGCTTTTAATAATTTGATAAAAATATTTTCTTCTCAAATATGAAATTTAGTTAATAAATCAGAAATAAATACAACTCTTTGAATTTCAATAAATACTTTATGAAAATATATAGAGATATTAGAGTGAACTTTTATACTAAATCTAGTAAATCCTTATTTTTCAAATATTAGAAAGGAATTATCAAAAATGCCTAAAATTTATTTTAATGATTTGTGACTTAGAAATTATGTTTTGTATTGAAATTTAAATATTTTACAATCTCAAGATATTTGAGAATTGGTAGAAAATTTTATTTACAATGAGTTAAAAGAAAAAAGTAACATTTGAATAAATTTTTATAGAACTATCTCAAAATCTGAAATAGATTTTATATTTCAAAAATCTTATGATGAATTAATCCCAATAGAAGTAAAATATAGAAATAAAGTGTCTATTCCTGAAAGTATAAAAATTTTCAATGATAACTATAATGATAAGGTGAAAGAAAATATTATTTTTACTAAAGATATTTTAGATAAAAAAGATAATATATATTTAATACCTTCTTGTTTAATCTGATTTATAAATTTATAATCATTTTTCTATTACCAACCTTTACACAGAAGACAAATTAATAGAATAAACAATAATAAAATTATTTGCTGATTTATGGTGATATACAAACTATATAAATGCATTTACTAGTGAATGAGAAGCAAAACTAGAAAGAAAAAATACCTGAGAAGTAGTATTAAATAAATTTTAAAAAGAAGCTATTGTTAAAATAAATCCATCTATCACTACAGATTGAATAAATCAAGTAATATATATTTTTACATCTGATAAATCAACTTATTCACCACTTGATGTTAAATTTCAACTAGAAGAACAATTTGAATTATTCTTAAAAAAATTAAATGAAATAAAAAATCCATTTGAGCAAGCATTATTTATACTTGTATTTATACCATATTTTCAAATATTTATGGATATAAATAAGAGAACATCTCGTATTTGAGCGAATATTCCTTTAATAAAAAATTGATTAATTCCATTTAGTTTTTTACAAATAAAAGATAGAGACTATATAAATGCTATACTAGCAGTATATGAACTGAATGATGTAAGTCTGATGAGAGATTTATTCGTAAATAATTATTTATTGAATATGAAAAGATATATCTAGCAAAAAATTCCTCTTTACAAAACATAATTCATAAATATACTACCCCTACATAAACCGAAATATCCAGAGAGAATGTTAGAGAATAGGCTCGCAACAAACATTCCAGCAACCTGCAATAAGCAAGGTGCTAATTCCTACCTGATTACAGGAAAGATATCATTTCAAAAAGACAATCCTGTTTTAGCAGTATTGTCTTTTAATTTGTATATAAATTTCCCCCTTATCAATGGAGATTATTAAGTTAAAGAAAAAATGATAAATAGGAAAAAAAATCTCCCTTTTCCAAAGGGAGTACCCGCAGGGGGAGGGATTAAAACCTAAGTAAATAATTCATTAACTTAATGTATTTCTTATCAAGGGGGATGTCTGAAAGACACGGGGATACTATTATTTTTTAATTTATTATATTATGATATTACAAAGAGAAACTAGTAATTATATAGAGTCAAAAGTGGCTGGAAAATCGTACTCTGATAAACAATATGTACAATATATTTATGAATTAATTATATTGGAGAATTACATTATAAGTGGGAGAGTAGGGACTTATTACGGGTGATTTACTATAGATTTACTCAGAGATAAGTATTGGGGTGATTATCTAGAACTAGTGAAAGAAATTAAATGAATACAAGAATATGAATATATAAAAAACAATCACATAAAAAAAGAAATCTATATCTCGACTGGGATAGATTTCTCATATACTGGAATACTAGAAAATGGACTAATAGAATGGATAGAGTTATGAGGGAAGAAGTAAAAACAGATGTTGCAATAATTGCAACATCTGTTTTATTTAATTTTTATGCGAATGCTTCATGTTTACTAACATCTATTTCTTCATATGTTAGATAACCACATTTTTCTAAAAAATTGATTATTTTAGAATCATAATTAGTTTGACTCAAAAGTATTTCTCAGAAATATTTTTTTGGATACTTTTTTTGTAGCACTAATATAGAAAACAAAGTTTTACTGTTTATCAATCATTCTTTTATTAATTTTTCTCATAATAATAAATTTCTATTATGAGATTCCAAAAATTCTATTTTTTCTTCGAAATCATCTCAGTATACCAAATCTAGAATTCTAGGCTTGATACCTGCAAACTTAGCAATTCTATTTTGAGATAATAATTTATGATTCAAATCTGTTGAAGTAATTATTTTAGAAGCTACAAGTATTTCTCATACTTTCATCTTTGCTCCATTTACAATTAATTCAAATTCTGGTAATAATTCAATAGGTAGCTTAAAATTTAAGTCATTTTTATCATCAATGTTAAATCATTTAAATATTTGATGATCTGAAATAATCTTGTATAATTCATTATCGTTTGACATATAATATTATTAATTTATTAAATATATATTATATATTACATATTTTATAATAATTGTCAAGAGAATATTTTTAGATTAATTATTTTATAATATTAAACCAACCTCTCATCTGTATCTTCTCTCCTTATCAGGAGAAAAGGGCTACAAACATATAAAATCATGTTTTAATATATATTATAAAAATAATTTTTTAAAAGTAGCCTCTTTCCCCTTTCAAGGGGAGAGAATTTATCCGAAGGTGTATCCTGTGGACAAGAGAGAGGTAAAAAGTAATAATTATATATTATTAATTTTTATTATTCTTTTTTCTCTATTTTTTGATTGATTAAATACAAAAAATAAGTATATTAAAAAAAATAAATTATCACTTAAAAATAATTAGCAGTGCCACCAAAGAAAAAATACAATAAAAGTGCCGGTTTTCACATTACAGGGGACATGAAAAAATATATTGCTGTTGCATTTTTTGTGTTTTTTTGAGTGCTAGCATTAATAGCTACTCCTGATTCTACTATTGGGTTATATTTATTTAATACACTTGAAATGTTATTCTGAATATATTATCAATATATATTCCCACCAGTTGTATTATTATTATCATTTTTTATGATAAAAAATACTACTTTAGAATTCAATTTATTTAGACTTATATGATTATTTATTTATTTACTTTCATTGACTACTATTATATGATATTTCTATAATAATTGATTGTATGGATGATATTTTAATGTATATTTTACAGTAGAAAAATTAATGTGACCTGAAGCTACATTATTTACATTTTCTATGTTATTTTTGAGTTCGCTTGTTATATTATTCAGATTTAAGCCTATTAAATTTTTGCATGGATTATTTGCTCTAGCTCCTAAAGTAAGCGAATTAAAAGATAGTATCAAATCTGAGCTAGTAACTCCAGCAAAAACAAAAAAAGAGGAGAGAATGGACCAAAAGAAGAAGGATCTAGATGATATGATGATGAAACTAAAAGAAGAGAAAAAACAATTAGCATTAGCAAAACAAAAGGAACAATTATCTATAATAGACTTGCCTCAAAAACCAAAAAAGATAAAAATAGAAAAAAAAGAAACATCTATACTATGATGATTGTTTAGCAAAGATGATGACGAAGATGAAGATGATAAAGCACATGAAGTAGAAGCACATATTATCAGAAATCCAGAATTCAAAAACTGGCAATTTCCAGAACTAAATCTATTATCAAATAGATGAGGTAAAATAAAATACGACGAAAACGAAATCAGGAGAAAAGAAATAGAAATAGAAGAAAAATTATTACAATTCAAGATAGAAGTAAGTATGGAATGATATAGAGTATGACCAACAGTTATACAATATAGACTTGCTCCAAAAGAATGAGTGAAATTGCAAAGAATAGAGAATCTGAAAAAAGACTTGGCTCTAGCTCTACATGCTAAATCTATCAGAATACAAGCACCAATTCCTGGATTGGGTGTAGTAGGTATAGAAGTACCGAATTCTAACAGACAAACAGTATGATTGAAAGAAGTAATAGGCTCTAAAGTATTTAATTCAAAAGATTTAGAAATACCATTAGCAATCTGAAAAGATGTAAGTGGTAATATTGTAGTGTGAGATTTAGTGAAAATGCCACATTTACTAGTAGCATGACAAACAGCGAGTTGAAAATCAGTATGAATGAATGGTTTCATAATATCATTATTGTACAAGTTTTCACCAAGCGAATTAAAGATGATAATGGTAGATCCAAAGAGAGTAGAGTTATCAGTTTATAACTGAATTCCTCACTTGTTGACACCAGTAATTACAAATCCAGATAAAGCTCTGAATGCACTGAAATGGTGTGTAGCTGAAATGATTAGGAGATATGATTTAGCGACTAAAGTAAATGCTAGAAATCTGAAAGAATACAACGAAAAGATGTGAAAAGACGACCGTCTACCATATATAATAATGATTATAGATGAGTTGGCTGACTTGATGATGAGCTGAAACAAAAAAGAAGTAGAAGCATCTATTGCTAGAATTGCGCAAATGGCTAGAGCTGTATGAATGCACTTGATAATAGCAACTCAAAGACCATCTGTAGATGTAATCACATGATTAATCAAAGCAAATGTACCATCTAGAATAGCATTTACAGTAGCATCTCAAATAGATTCTAGAACTGTTATAGACCAAGCTGGAGCTGAAGACTTGTTAGGTAGATGAGATATGTTGTACAATCCAACATGATCTATTGAACCTGAAAGAGTACAATGAGTATTCGTAGAAACTGCTGAAGTAGAAGCTGTCGTAAACAAATTGAAGCTTACTATAGACCCAGATATGTTAAATAATCTACAAATACCAGAAATCGTAAATGGTAAATCAAATCTAGAATGAAGTATCATGGAAAACTATAAATGAGAACAAGATGAAGATCCAGAAATAATAGAAAAAGCCATAGCAATAGTAAAAGAATCAAAAAAATGAAGCACTTCTCTAATACAAAGAAAATTATGATTATGATATGCTCGTGCTGCGAAAGTACTAGATATATTAGAAGAATTATGAGTAGTATGACCAAGCAATGGTAGTAAACCAAGAGAAGTATATGTTGAGTAATAATATAAAAATGACAAAAATACAATCAATAAACCCATACAATCTAGAATTGAATGCTGAATATGAATTATTCTCAGATGAATTAATAAATGAAAAAATATCAATAGCTCATGATACATTTACTAAATGGAAAAACACGACTTTCGAAGAGAGAAGAGTATTGTTTCATAAACTAGCAGATCTGATAGAAGCAGATATGGAGAAATACGCTAAATTACAAACTATTGAGATGTGAATGCTATACAATGCTTCACTTTCTGGTATGAAATCTACTGTTAGCTTAGTGAGATGGTATGCAGAAAATGCGCAGAGAATATTGAAATCTGAAGAATTCACAGATAATGGAACAAATGGGAAATATATTTACGATCCACTTGGAGTAATATTCTGAGTTGGACCATGGAATTTCCCATATAATCAAATACTTAGAGCCGCAATAGCAAATATAATAGCTGGAAATACAGTAGTATACAAACATGCTTCAAATGTACCAATGTGTGCAGAGCAAATAGAGAAATTCTTTTTGGATGCATGATTTCCAATATGAGTATATACAAATCTATTTATCTCAGCTTCTAAATCTGAATATGTCCTAGCAAATGAATATATCAGGTGAGTAAATCTGACATGATGAGAAGCAGCAGGTAGGACTATTGGTGCTCTTGCAGGTAAATATTTGAAACCAAGTGTACTTGAATTATGATGAAATGATGCTTTTGTATTGCTAGATCATAGTGATACTGCGAAAATAGTAGCAGAAGCTACGGCTTGTCGTATAGCAAACTGATGACAAAAATGTAATTCTTCAAAGAGATTTATAATACTAGAAAAACACTATGATATTTTCATAACTGAAATATGAAAATATATGTCAAATCTAGTAATATGAGACCCAATGGATGCAAAAACTCAAATACCACCATTAGCAAAACAAAGCCTAGTACAAGAACTAGATAATCAAGTACAAAAATCGATAGAAGAGTGAGCTATACTCATAACTTGATGAAAAATAATATGAGATAAATGACAATTTTATGCTCCGACAGTACTCTCTGATGTGACTAGAGATATGACTTGTTACAAACAAGAAACATTTTGACCAGTACTAAATATAATCAAATCAACTAGTATAGAAGACTCTATAAGAATAGCTAATGATAGCGATTTATGACTATCAGCAGTAGTATATGGTGATGACATAGAACAATGCAAACAAGTAGCTTCAAAACTAGAATGATGAATGATATTTATCAATGCACCTGCATGATCAAAACCACACTTACCATTCTGATGAGTGAAAAATTCATGATACGGTAAAGAAAATTGACCAGAATGACTAAAAGCATTCACAAATAAAAAAGTAGTGGTGTATTAAAAAATCACAGAATACCTATGTCAACAGGTGGCTTTAGCCCAATGCCATTAAGTTAAGAATAAAATAGCATTAAATAGAGAAGATACCAATTTAAAAATTGGTATTTTTTGTGTAAAAAAACTTGACAAAGGTAAAAAAGCTAAAAATCAAAAGTATATATTATATACTAATTTTTACC
>JAUXPL010000033.1 GCA_030683605.1 Candidatus Altimarinota bacterium | reverse complement strand
GGTAAAAATTAGTATATATAATATATTTTGATTTTTTACCTTTTTTATTTTGTCAAGTTTTTTTACACAAAAAAATACCAATTCAAAAATTAGTATTTCCTTTATTTAATGCTATTTATTTCCTTAAGTTAATGGTATTGCCCTTGTGGGTGTCCTGATAACAAAAAACACACATTATAAATTTATAATGTGTGTTTTTTTACTTCACATACTCTATTATACTATCTATCAAGAAATTTATTTTTTCATTGTCTTTGTATTTTGGATTTTTTGATTGCTTGAACTTGATTAGATTTTGTTTCAATTTTTGCTTTTTCTTTTGAGTATATTTAGTATCTAGTATATTGTATAGTTTTGCTAATATGTCCTTATATTTATCTTTTAACTCTACTTTTTTTGTTTCATTTAATTTTTTTACTGGTCAAGCGTTTGCAGAACTTGTACTAGAATTATTTCCAGTTTTTATTGATTGTTTTTGGGGAATTTTTTGTTCAAATTCTTCAGTATCTGTTTTTTCATAACTTGCATCATTTGCAGTTATATTGGATACATAATTCTCAACTACTCATTTTTTAGCTGTTCATGCTATTACAAAACTAGATGTTTCATCCTGTCATCAAGTACTAGTTATGGCATCGAGTTTTATCACATTCATCACTATATGATACTCTCAGTCTCCTGTTCCATAACTATGTATTTTGTGTTGTATAGTTCATGTTCATGATTTTGGTATTAGGAAAAACTCTGGTTCACCACTTCACTCGGTATCTCCACTAGTCCATGCTCATGGTATCTCATTTATTATCATACCTGTTTCAGGATCTATTCATATCTTTCTTCACTGCTCGTCTTCTATTATCAAGTTGATTGGAGAGAGGATTTCGTAACGGATGAGTGAATCCAATGTTCAATAAGATCAATCAAAACTTAATATTTTCCTATACACTGAATCATTATTTTTATTCTTTATGAAATTAGCTATTTCTTGTGTATTTTTGTTATCCTCAAAAGTATTTTTAAAAACTCATTCTAGAAATCTAGAATCCAATTTTTCATTATTTAATATTCATCATATTTCAACAGTTGTGACTACTTCAGGAGTTGTACCAGTATCAAGTGATCATTTTCCTGAATAATAATTATTATTGTATGAATTTAATATATTATCTTTTAAATATGTTGATAAATAATATGCATATCATAAATAACTATATAATAATTCTTGTTCTTTTTTTAATTTTTGAGATTCATTTAATCAAACAAATACTCAGTATCATGAAATTTTATCAAAAACTTGAACTGAGGTAAGCATTGGCATTTTTGTATGGCTACACAATTCCATTTCTTGTTTTCATATTTTTTTTGTTAATTGATTTTCTATATTTTCTAAATCATATCATTTTTGCATTAATAAATCATTATCATAACAATCTATTTTTACATTCTCTAATTTGGGATTTAGTGATTTTGTTCAATTATATATTTTATTTCCATCATTTGTATTATTTGCCACTAATCTCAGATTTTTACTCGGCACTGTTCCATCTCATCATAATCATCTTTCATTAATAACTTTAGAATCTATATTATATATATCAGATTTAACTATTTCAGAAAAATATGAATAAATATCTTTTCATTTATAGCTAGAAGTATTATCAGTGTAGATATTTGAATTTTGTCATAAATAAGTATTTTTCAAATTATATGCAACAATATTATTCTTTGTAAATAATTTTAAATCATTTACATTTGAAGTCAGAGTAGAATAATATAAAGTATGAGTTTTTATTATATTTGAATACATTTTATCAATATTTTCCTGCTTGTTCAATTCTTCCAAAAAACTATTTACAGGATAAGCAGTATTAGGAATTTTTTTTCAGTTTTGATTCAAATATAACAATTCATTATTGAAATCATTTTCATTACTTACATCTGGTAATAATTGTCATATTGTTACTATTCAATTTGGTATTTTTTTATTGTATCAATGTATTATTTTATACAAATCATTATTGTTGTTTACTCACAATTTTCATTGTAATAAAAAAGTCTGTAATAATTCTGTTGATTGTAACATATCTCATTTTACCCACATAGGAAAACTACCTGGAGATCATCTATGTGGTGTAGAAATAGTTATTAATTTATTCACCCTAGTATAATTACGACATTTATTACTTGATATTTTTTTAAGTCATTCTCAATCATAATTATTACTCATAGATACTTGTGAATTATTTTTTTGTATTTTATAATAATTTTTTAATTCCTCATCACTAGCACACATATCTTCTAGCATTGCACGAGCAACTAATCATCACATAGAATGTCATATAATATTTACTGTTGCTATATCACATCCATTTTCTATCTCATATTTTACTCTAATTTGTAATATCAAATTACTAAGCAATTTAGCCGTTATTTTGTTATCTTTTTTCCAATCATATCAAAATAAATACAATGATTTCTTTGGATTTCATACTATATTTGTAGTGAATTGATCTTGATAAAATACATCTTTTAAACTATATCAGTTTTGTTTAAATGTATAAAATAATGTATCATAACTATGTGTTATAGGATCTGGTATCCATCTCTTGATTTTTGTATCTTTATATGATTCTTCACTATACCAAGAGGCAAGTATTCATGGAATAAATATTGTCGGTATATCTGTGTCTACAATATTCTTACAGATTCTTGATTTTCAAAAACTTAATACAAATTTATCTGATTCTGGTAAATCTCAAAAATCATAATCTAGTGCTTGTAAATATGGAACATTTATAAATATCAATAAAATTATTGACAATAACTTATTCATTTTTTCATTAATTATATAATAATTAGTATTATTATATTTATAGGACCTTAATACAACCTTAAAATTTTGATGTAATTTTATATTTTAATTTTTTAAAAAAGCCCCCCTTATTAAGGGAGATGTCTGCAAGACAGGGGGATTTGTTTCTAGTAAAATATTTTTTTAAAATATTTTTTGATTTATTTCTGGGATTTGTTTAATTCATTCATTTATTTTTATTTCAATTTTGTCTCTAAAATTATCCCAATTATCATATTTATCTTTTCAACTATTTAAATTTTGTTCAAAATAATGTTTATTATCACTAATTATAGAATTAATTAAAATTTTTAAATCATTATTCTTAGTATTATCAATAATTAAATTTATATATAAATTATCTGTCCGATTATTTTTTATAACTATTGCATAAAATGTATCGTCATTATATTTTTCTATAATATTTTCTAATCATACATTTTCATCTGCAAATCTATATGTTAAGTAATATAAATATTTGAAATCATTTTTCTTTGCTGATTCAAATACTTTTATATATTCTTCTACTGTTTTCAAATCTGGTTCAAATTTACCTCCACACATTCATTCTCTATTAGTATAAAAATCAAATTCTCAGTCATCTATACAATATTTAGTTACTTGCTCTAGATATTTATCTATATCTACTAGTTTATTATTTTCATCTTTGTATTCTGCCTTGTTTAAATAGAATTTAAAATCAGGTGAAACTATAAAAAATACTTGTTTTCATATCAATCACAAAAATAGTATAAATAATGCAATAAAAATCTTACTAGTATTGTTTTGTGTTTTATTAATTATGTGAATTAAATAAATCGATATTCCTAAAAATAACAATGCAATATATGATGCACTTATGAAATAATACTCCATACTTGGTACTATACATATATTTATCCATCATCCTCCACATCATCCAGTATTAAATCATACTAATAATAATTTCAGCATTAAAATTATTCAAATAATCAATAATATTCCAGTTATTATTTTATAATTCTTTTCTAAAAAGTTTTTCATTTGCTTGTTTTATTTAAATATTTCAATTACTATTTTAGTATATTTATTTTTTAAATTTTTGTAAATATATTTTATAATTAATTAGATATTTCTCCATTTGAGAAAGAAAATACTTCAATTAACATAAAGATAAGCATTCTTTTGATAAACTAAAAAACTAATAATAGTCAACAGAGGGCTGAAGCCCTTTGTGTAATAGTATAATTATAAAAATCCCCCTTCCAGCTACGAGTCCCATCTTTAGCGCAATACCATTAAGTTAAGGAATTAATTAAATTTCTCCCTTTTCCAAAGGGAGTCCCCGCAGGGGGAGGGATTAGAAACAAAGTACAAAATTTCCTTAAGTTAATGGTATTGGTCTTTAGCAAGAAAGACATCCCCCTTATTAAGGGGGATGTCTGCAAGACAGGGGGATTTGGTTCTAGTAAAATATTTTTTGATTTACATTTGGTATTGTTTTAAATTTTGATTCTACACTATTTAATATATCTTGCCATTCATAACTAGAATTATTTAAATTCATTATTTTAATATCTTTCCAATTATTTAATTTTTCTTGAATAAATTCTATTAATTCAAGAATATTTTTATCATTTGTATTATTCTTAATAACAACGATTAATTTTTCATCTGTCCATTCATTCCATAAAACATAAGCCTGAAAAGTAACATCATTATATTTTTCCAGAATTTTTTCAACTCAGAATTCATTTACTCACGAATAAGTTGTATCATATAAAAATTTATTATCACTATTTTTTGCATATTCTAGTA
>JAUXPL010000022.1 GCA_030683605.1 Candidatus Altimarinota bacterium | reverse complement strand
GGTAAAAATTAGTATATATAATATATTTTGATTTTTTACCTTTTTTATTTTGTCAAGTTTTTTTACACAAAAAAATACCAATTCAAAAATTAGTATTTCCTTTATTTAATGCTATTTATTTCCTTAAGTTAATGGTATTGCTCTAACCCCCTGCTGAGTACTTCCCCTTAATCCTAAAGGATACACCTTCGGCTAAAGGGCAATGCCATTAAGTTAAGAAAAATTGTACTTAGGTTCTAATCCCTCCCCCTGCGGGTACTCCCTTTAAAAAATGGAGAATTTTCTTCCTTTTCCAAAGGAAGTACCGAGGTACGAGGGGATGGATTAGAAAAATATACCACATTTTTTCCTTAAGTTAATGGTATTGGGCTAAAGGGGCAGAAAAAATATTCCATTATATCAACAGAACGCTTTATAGCTTTATGTAACAAATAAAAAAGAAGTATTTTTTACAAAATACTTCTTTTTTTGATTTTTTAAGATTAGTCTTCTTTTTTTTCTTGAGCGAAATCAACTTTAATAGTTCTTCCATCAACTTCAGCACCATCCATAGCTTCTTTAGCTTTAACAGCATCAGCTACAGTAGAGAATTCAACGAAACCAAAACCTTTTGATCTACCAGTATCTCTATCTTTAATAACTTTAACAAAAGTTACTTCTCCATATTCTTTGAATACGTCTTTAACTTCTTGCCAATCTAACCCCCATGATAAACCTCCAATGAATAATTTATTAGTTTCCATAATTTAACTAAATAAAAAAATAAAATGTGAGAAAAAATAGTTTATTTAATACTTAGTATTATGACTTATTAGAGACCTAGCACAAAGGAAAAACTTAAACACAACATATTTCTCAATCATATTATACACAAAATATACGAAAAGCAAATTTTTATTTAAAAAAGTCTGTTAAGTCTGGTACTATTTGTTTTTTTCTAGACAATCTTCTCTTTAAGTCGACAAGATTATTTTCTACTTTTACTCAAAATACTTGTTCTATTACTTTAGAATCCTCTCAATCCAAGACAATAGAGATATTTTTTTCTCATATTATGTCTACAATAGATACAAGTATGAAATCTAACTGGTCACTTTTTTTCATTTTTTCCATTCATACTAGGATTTCTTCTTTTCTTCATAATCCATATCATGGATTTGTTGTTTCTAGAGTTCCAATTCATGCTTTTACTCAATTGAAATCAAATACTTTATAATCATATTTTATTAAATCTTCTATACTTATATCTCATAAATCAGATTTAGCTTCAAACATTGGCATAGCAAATCATTCTAAATCAGTTATTCAAGTTATTTTTTTCAATTCTTCTGCTATTAATACGTCTTCTTTAGTAGTTGTTGCAGATTTAAATAACAAGCTATCAGATAATATTCCAGCAAGCATCATTGTTCACAATTCTTTAGTTATTTCATATCATGCTTCTTTATACATTTTGTACAAAACTGAACATGTAGAACAGATTTTTTCCATTCTAATATTTGTAGGAGCACTAGTACTAAAATCTATTTTATGATGATCTACCACATATTCTACTTCCAATTCTGATAAATTATCAAGAGTTTGAAATGCTTCATTATGATCAACAAGCGCAACAAAAGTACCAGCAGGGAAGCTAGTTTGTATTTCTGGAGTCTCTATTGCTAGTTTATCCAATAAATATTCAGTCTCTTTATTCAATTTTCATTGAATATATGGAGTTGCACTATATATTCATTTTTTATTAAGGAAATCAGCCAAAATAATTGCTGCTAATGTACAATCTGTATCAGGTATTTTATGTCATACGACTTTTATATCTATCATTATTTTTAATATTATTTTTTAAATTTATAAGATTTTATTTGAAAGATAGTTTTTTTCAAGTTTTAAGTATAAAAAACAGTAAAAAAATAACTTTTTACTGTTTTTCAGAAATTAATATTTACTATTTTAATAATTCATACTCAAATAATTTATCTTGTATTTGGTTTTTATAATATTCTTTTAGTAATTTTTTCATTGCGTCAATTTTTGTATTTAATTCAAGATATTCAACACTTACAAACTTCTTTTCAGTTTTAGATAATATAAGTTTTTTTATTTCATCTTTCGTATAACTATTTCAATTATATTTATAAGTATTTAAATCTTGAATAATTTGATATAATCAATATGTAAAATTATTTTTATAATTATTAGTATTTTTTGCTACTTCTAAAATATCATTCCACATATTTAATATATATCTATCTGATTTATTTAACTCAAAATCATTTAATTTTTCATCACTTAATGTATTTTGAGATAAACAAAGTTCATTTTTATAAAATCTATTATCACTTCATATAAATGATAAACATTTATTTCTTTGAGATAAACATGTAAAAATAAGGCATGATTTAAGTAGATCCTTATCCTCTAAATATTTTTCTCATCTATCAGCTGTTGTAAAGTATACATCTCTTTCATACCAGTTTTCTTGTGGGTATAATTTTGCACAAAATAACGGAAGTTTATCAGTATAATTATCAGAACGAAGATAAAAACCATAAACTTGAGTAAGAGCATCATAAGTAATTGTTCTTGTTAATGCTACGCTATTAGCATCTAAATTAAAGCTAGTACTTCTTAAATATCAAATAATATTCTTCATTATATTTTGGTTTTTTATCTGTTTTTTTATCACTTTGAATTCAAGATAATTCACAAAATACCGTACTTTCTATGTCATCTAAAAAAATCCTATCATCTTTTAATTTATTTATTTGGGTAGATACTTTTTTTATTAATATTTCTTTTCATAAATCTTTTATATTACTATAATCATCTATATCTAATGTATTTAAATTAAATTTATTCAAATTATCATTAATATTTTGCCATAATATACAACTTATAAAGCTTTCTCATGCATGAAAATGTTTTCTATTAAATCAATATCAATTTACAAATTTTTTATTTACTAAATTTATACTTTTCCAATACTTTATAGGTCAAAAAATTAACAAAAAATCATGTTCTTTTTTAAGGTAATATTTAAATGCACTCCATACAAATAAATTTGCTAATTCTCTATGGGATGATTGATTTGTTCAATCTTTTTTAAATTCATCATATACAAATGACTTACTAGTATTTTTATTTTTTATCTTAGCACTTTCGTCTCTATAAGGAGGATTTTCATAAATTATTATATTACAATTAGGATTTAATACATAATCATTTAATTGCTTAATACATGATTTATAAGAATCTTGTAAAGGTTCAATACTTGACTGTTCTCATAAAATAAAATGTCTTGATAAAGCATCTCATCAATCTACTAAACTATTTTCAGCACTTGCTTCTGGAGGTATAACTAATCTAACTTTATCTATAAATTTATTGTATAATACATTCCATTCCCATGTTTCATAAGTACTTAATACACAATGAGATAATTCATCATCTGTTAAATAATTTTCTAATTGTCATGTTCATGCACATCTATCTAAAATAATATAATCATTTCAAATAGGTATTCTTGATATTGCTAGCCTCAATAATTCAGTAGCTTTTTTAACATAAGGATCTGGAGTATAAAATGCTCATAATTCCTTTTGTAAAAACTTATCATTTAAACAATCAATAAGTCACGGAAATTCAAGTTTTGATTTATTATAAACTTCTTCTTTACTATTAGCATATGGATAAATATTTAAAAATTTTGGATTTACAAGTTCACTAGCAAATTCTAATTTATGAAATTTTTTTTCGATTTTCATTTCTAAACTTCAATCGTTCGTAATTTCATAGTAAGATTTTGATAATCAAACTATATTATATTTATCTACATTTACATTTATATAATTATTTATTTTTAATATTTCTATTATTTGTAATAAATTATTTTTATAATCTATTGTTTCATGGTTTATATGTGATGTAAAATCTTTATTGTCTTTACTTGCCCCCCCCCTGTATTGAGTCTCGATTTCAGCTAAAAATTCAGCACTTTTGTATAAATATGCTTTTTCATTATTTAGTGAAATTAGTAATATTTGAGATGGAATATTTTTTCACAAATTCCTTAATCTAGATAAATATTTTATAGCTTGGAATAATGCAATATTTATATTTGAAATAGTAATTTTAAATTCTATGATTGTTCATCTTATAATTCAATCTGTACTATTATCAATGGTTGGGATTGTTCAATCAAATTTCCTTAATTGGTCATAGAAATCTATTTGTCATTCTTTTTCTGTTTGGTAATTTGCCATAGTAATCTTGTTTTATTAATATAATCGGTAATATTATATTTAATTTATACATATTTCAATTTTTTTTGTTTTTTAAATTTAAATTTAAAACAATTTTTAATGTAACTATGAAAAAAAATAATATTTTTTGATGAATTATAAAAAATACATGAAATCATGTATTTTTTATTTTCTATGTTTTTGTCTTCTTTTATCTTTTCATCTAGCAAATTTATCCTTTAATCTTTTAAATTCTCTTTCTCATAATTTTTCTTCTAGTACTAGACTTAATTCTGCTGCTTCATCAAATATATTAATATCCATTTCTATATTATGCTCCAGTTTAAATCTGTAATCTTCATAATTTCAATAACTAATACTTAACTCAGAGTTATCTATAAACCATATATTTGTAGCTAATTTATTTACGAAATATCTATCGTGAGATATGAATAAAAGCGATCCTGGGAAGTCTTTAAGTGATTCTTCTAGACTTTCTCTAGTATCATAATCTAGGTGATTTGTAGGCTCATCTAGTATTAATAAATTACATTCTTTTTGTCATAAAATAGCAAATAATAATTTAGAAGTTTGTCATCCTGATAAATCAGAAACTTTTTTATCCAAGTCTGCTTTTTCAAATAAATAGTGACTAAGTAATCAAATCAAGTGTTGATCAGGGTAACTAAATCAGTGTTTTTCGAAATTTTCTCTTACAGTTTTGTTCTTATCTAGTTCTTCATGCATTTGAGAATAATATCATACTTTTACAGCTTTTCATCTACTATAAAATCAGTCTAGAACTTCTATTTCTCTCATAATAGTTTTCAGAAAAGTAGATTTTCCAACTCCATTTTCTCATACTATTCATATTCTTTGTTTCCTATATAAATATAGTTCATTTATGAAAAATAAAGGCTCTTTTCTACCTATAAAAACTTCTTTAAAAGACAATACTTTTTCTGGTAAATCTCATGAAAAATCAAAAAAGAATTTTGGTTTTCTAGGAATATATGGAGGTTCTAATTTTTCCATTTTATCCAGACTTTTTTCTCTAGATTTCGCCCATCCTGCCCTAGATCATGCTCTAAATCTATTTATTAGTTTTTCTTCTTTTTCTATAAATTCTTGTTCTCTTTTATAATTTTCTATTTTTTTCTTTTCAGTTCTATCCCTTTCAACTAAGTATCATGAATAATTTGTATGATAAAATGTTAATCATCTTTTTGGTTGTACTTCATAGGTTTTATTACATGTTTTATCCAAAAATTCTCTATCATGAGATATAATTACATATCATCATTTCCATTTATTTTGTAGAAATGATTCCAACCATTCTACACTTGTCATATCTATGAAGTTTGTAGGCTCATCCAAGAATAATATATCAGGTGATTCTAGCAATACTTTAGCTAATGCTATTTTTGTTCTTTGTCATCCACTTACTTCTGACAGTTTTCTATCTAATAATTCTAGTATTCATATACCATTTGCAACATTATGAATTCTATTATTATAATCATGTCAACCTATATTATTGAATTGTTCTAAAAGGGAAGTATACTCTTCTATTATTTGAATATTATTTGGTTCTTTATTCATTTTTTCTTCTACTATATCCAATTGTTTTTCCATTTCTACTATATCTTTCATTCATTCTTTTAACTCTTGCTTTACGAGTTTATTTTCATCATCTGAGTATATTTGATGTAGATATCATAGAGTTAAATTTCATACATTATCTATATTTCAGTCATATGCTGTAATTTCTCATGTTAATATTTTCATTAGAGTTGTTTTTCAGGCTCAGTTACTTCATACTATTGATATTTTATCTGATTTATTTAGTGTTAAATCTATATCTTTTAATATTATTTCTCAGTTGAATTCTAAGGAATTTATCTTTATTTTTAGGTGTTTCACTTTTCTTTATTATTATATATTTTATATATAATAACTGTAAAATGAAAAAATACAAACAAACAAAAAACTTTGAATATAATTCAAAGTTTTATTTATTATTTTTTGCAATATTCATTTTTATCACTATATACTTTAAAAACTATAGATAATAATATTAAAAATATTCAAATAATTGAACTATTAATTATTGATTGATTCATTTGGTTTACAATTATTCAGAATAATGCCCATACAAGTACAAGACTAGCAATGTATGTTGAATATTTTCTAAGTAAATATATATTAATTAATACTCATGCAAATATTGATATAGTTCAAATAATCTCTCAATAGTAATATTTATCATTAAAAACTAATAATAAATGTATATTTAATAAAGTAGCTGCATAAATCCATCAAAAATATAATTCAGTTATCTTGTTAAATAATTTATTAGCACTAGGATATTTAATTAAATAAAATAATATTCATAGTATTAATACAATTAATGAAAGTGTTATACATATTATTTGATAGTGGTAAGGTATAAGCCAAACTGCAGATATAAATATAGCAGAGGCTAAGTAATTAATTTCCTTTTTTATTATATCTTTTGGTTTTTTAAATAATATATAAAATCATAATATTAACCAAGTAATATAAATAATACTCCATATAGAGAATGTATATCAAGCAGGTGTTATAAATGTAGTATACATATTTGAAATATCAGCTTGACTTAATCAATTCAATGGTAATATACTAAATAGTATAGTTAGTGCTATAGTAATAATTGTAGATAATAGTAATATATATTTTTTCATAAAATATTTTTATAAATAATAATTATATTATATTGTATCATTATTATATAATAAATGCAATTAATTGATGATTTATAAAAAAAGCCTGAATATCTATGATATCAAGCTACAAATATTTATTTTTATGAATTATCTTTTGGATATAATTTTTTAAATTCTGCCCTATAATACTCTAAAATTAATTTTTTAAGATAATCATTCCAATATTCATTATGTTCGTTCATTTCTAATCTCCTTTTTTGATTTTGTGGAAATGAACGAAAATTATATTAAAATATTTTTAAAAATCAAATAGTTTTTTATAATAAAAAATACAGTAAAGGTAAAATCTATACTGTATATAAAATTTATATGGCAAGGACCGCACGAATTGCACGTACGTCTCTCAGGGTCGGAATCTGAGCACTCTTCTAATTAAGCTAGGTCCTTATAATTTGCAAAAACATTATACATAATAAAAAATTAAATCAATTATTTATTTACTTATTTTGATTTAAATATATAATAAGATATATTATTTTTTAATTATATTATTATGAAAAATACTATTTTTGTTAATTTTTTAGTTGTTATTTTTTTACTAATTTTTAGTATATCTAGTTGTTGAAAAAATACAGAAAAAAATATAGATGAATCATCTTGAATTATAGAACAGGAACAATGATTAAATGGAATTTCTTATGAAAATGATAAAAAAATAAAATCAATTAATGAAGATAGTAAGAGCATATCTGAACAATTTGCTTCAAATATAGCTTGAAATATAACTTGTAGTATGGAATTAGAAGAAGATTGATGAATAATGAATCAGAAAATTTACATTTCTTGAGATAAAATGAGAATGGATTACAATTTAACTAATGATTGAATTAAAATAGAAAATCATATGATTTCTGATTGAGAATATAACTATATGTGGTGAGATTCAGGTAATTTCAAAATGAAAATAATCCATGATATTGATGATAATATAGATATTGATAATGAAAATGAAAAAATAGATGGATGATTTCAAGATTCTAAAGAATTTTTGGATAAAATACCAGCAAGTAAATGTGAAAAATGGGATGTAGATACACAAGTATTTGAGCTACCAAAATGAATTGACTTCATGGATTTTGCAGAATTACAAAAATCTATGAAAACAAATATTTCTAATATACCACAATAAAAATAATAACTCTTTTGATTTCAAAAGAGTTATTATTTGTTTATATTATTTGAATTTAATGCTCACATATAAGCTAATCATATAGCATCAGCTGCATCATCGGGCTTTGGTATACTATCAAGCCTAAATAGTATTTTTATTGCATTTTGTAATTGTAGTTTATTTGCAGTTCAGTGTCATGTGATAGCTTTTTTAACTTGCAAAGGAGTATATTCTAATATTTTTTTATTTTCTTTTATTGCTTCATATAATATTACTCATCTTGCTTGAGCAACATCTATACCAGTTTTTAAGTTTGTAGTAAAAAATAATTTTTCAATAGCGACTATTTCAGGATTATATTTAGCTATTATTGTATTTATATCAGTTCATATTTCTAGAATTTTATGAACTAAATCTATTTTTGGAGTAGTAGATAATATTCAATAATCTAGTAATTTAAACTCTCATCTTTCCTTTTGTATTAGAGCAAAACCTACAGTTGTAGTACCTGGATCAATTCAAAGTATTATCATATGTATAAATAAAATATCTAAAATGTAAAGTAATATTTGACAATAATATAAATATATGTGATAATATATATGTATACTTAATTTATTTCTCGAGGAGTCGTGCACTTTTTCAACTCCTAATAAAAAATATTATAATAATAATATAAAAAAATATGAGAAAAAGTAAAATAATTATAGATTCATTTGTGTTGGACAAAATTGCTCAATCAAATGAGCTTACTGATAACGAGAAAATTAATTTCTTGAAATACGTAGGGTATATGACATTGTCTGAGAGAAGGGAATTGTCTCAAATAATATAATATGAAAATAAAAAGAATGTCTGCAGTATTCTTTTTATTTTTGTATTTGTAAAAATTCTCAAGTTAATGTTTTTATTTCAGGACTTTCTATTGATATTAACCATTTAATATAATTAGTTCACGATTCCAATATATTTCCTTTTATAGAATAACCTAAATTATCAATTACAACAGTTTGATTAATAGTTCAAGTAGAACATTCAGTTAGATCAGTTCAAAAATTAAAATAATAGTCAGTTCATATTGCTTTATTATAATTATCAATTCAAATACTTTCAATACAATCTTTAGATAAGAAAAACATATTATTTACCTGTATATTATTAGAAGATTTATTTATAATTTTCGTATTTTCTGATATTAATTTATACACTCAAAAAACTGATATTGTAATGATGGAAGTCGCTACAATAACTTCAATTAACGAAAATCAATAAAAATTTTTCTCCATATTCTATAATTATATAACTTTCTAATTATATTTATTTTTTTTAAAAATAAAATACTTTTGTTTATTTGTTAATTATAAATATTTATGTTAATATAATATAAATATTTATCTAAGAACTTAATAATTATGTCAAAAATTATAAATAAATCAAAGAGTATAAATACTATTAATTATATACTTATAGTTTTATTAATATATATAAATGCAACATTTTATTTATCTAGTAATTTGTACGATAATAAAATACTATATTTATCAATTAATCTAATAATATTATTTGCATATTTTGTTGTAAATAAGAGTTTTTATGAAGAGATGGATGAAAAAAGGAAGGATGTGAGAATGTTTAGTAATACATTATTGAATTCTAATAATTCTGATATAAAAAATATATTATTTAAAAAGATATTTTATAAGGAGAATGAAGATACTTATAAGTTATTCAAAAATATGTTTATAAAAAAAAATCTGCTTACGAAGGATTATAATGATTTAAAATCTATTTTTTCCAAATTTGTACCAGATTCATTTATGAAAGAATTATGACAATTAGGTAATGATAAAATTTCTCTATGAATTTCAGTAAAAAAGCATTTAAATGTAATGTTTTTAGATATAATATGATTTTCTAGTATTTCTGAAGAATTATTACCAGATAAAGCATTATTATTACTTAATATTTATTTTGATTGAATTATTGAAATAATTAATGATAATTGATGATATATAGATAAATTTTTATGAGATGGTATTATGATAATTTTTGATAATCAACATGCAGATTCAGCTATTAAATCAGCTATAGAGATACAAAATTTCATACAAAAATTTCAAGTTTCAGAGATATGAAAAAAAATAGGTATTTGAATATGAATAAATTCTTGAGATGTAATATTATGAACTATTTGATCAAAAAATAGAATGGAAATTACAATAATAGGGGATGTAGTAAATACAGCATCAAGAATAGAGTGAATGACTAGAATATATAAAGATAATATCATAATTTCAGAAGAAACATATAAAACAATAAAAAACATAAATAATTTTACAATAAAAGAATTATGAAATAAAGAATTAAAATGAAAAAAGAAAATTATTAAATTGTACTGAGTAGAAAATATATTAAACGTGAAATTATAAGACAATAAAGCCATTACTGTAAGTAATGGCTTTATAATACATTTAAATATTAAAGTGCACATAAGTTACATTATGTTAACTAATAAGTATTAATATAAAAGTACTCCCCCTGAGTATTTTTGATTTTTTTTGAGTAAATTAATACTATAAAAAATATTTTGTTTGTAAAATTATATTTTTTATCAGATTTTATAAGTAAAAAATATCACAAAAATTACAGTACTTTTATATATTAGATTTTATATATTTTTGTTTCTAAAATGTTAACTTTTCCCTAATTAAAGCAAATAATCTTATAATAATAAAAATAGCTATTTAAAATGGCTTAAAATAGCTATTAATTAACCAAATCGCAAAAATTTGCGATTTAAGCGATTATTTGATTTTTTACTATAATTGTATCGTTCAAATATTATATTTTACTATAGTTTTTAACTTCATTTTGATATTGTAATCATTTCTCAATAAATCACGACCATAAGTTATAACTTGGTGCTGCATTTGATAATAAACATATTTTTCATTTAGAAGTATTTTTGAATGCGAAATCTATAGCAGATTTCATAGATCTAGTTTTAAAAATCTTCGGATTATAAACTCAGTCTAAAATAAACTCTGATTCATAATTATGATTAGATAAATCTCAAAATATTTTTTCTCATGTTTCTGGAAATAATATAATATTTCAAATATTATATTTTTTTAATGTATTAATCAAATCAGTATAATTATAATCTCAATCTTGTCATCATAAAATTATTGTTCAAATATTTTGTTTATAGGTTTTTATAGCTGCAATTGTGGCTTCAGGTGTTACAGCAATACCATCATCTATAAAAGTAATTCAGTTATAGATTCAAATGTTTTCAAGTCTATGAGGTAATCATGTAAAAATACTTAAAAAACTATTTATTTTACCTATATATTTATCTATATTATGTGATGTTATTACATCAATAATTCACAACACTACAGATATATTTCTCTTATTATGATCTCATTGTAATGCTATATTTTTATCTGTTAAAACTACTTGTTCATTTTTATAGAACAATCATTTATTATAATAATAACTTCATTTTTCTCAGAAATATATTATTCATTCGGACTTAAGCTCATTATTAATTAATTCATAATTAATAAATTTAATATCAGCATTTTTAATTACTCAATATTTTGCATTTTCGTAGTTTTTTCTACCATTATGCCATTCTAGATGGCAGTTATAAATATTATTTAATACTCACATATATAATTTTGGATTAATTCACTCTAGCATATAACTTGATAATTCATATATTATATAGTCATATTTTTTACTTTCTTCATTGTTCAAAATATTTATTTCTTCTAATACTGGATTACCAATATTTCATACTAACCTTACATTATATCATATTAATTTCAGTAATTCGAATGTAAGTGTTGATATTGTAGATTTTCATTTCGTTCAAGTAATTCATATTACTTTTCAATCGTAATTATCTAAAAATATTTGAGTTTGTGTAATTAGTTTGTTTTTGTATTTTAATAACTTCTCGTTATATGGTGATACTCACGGTGCTTTGAAAATAAGTTTATATTCTCATAAATTATCTAAATAATTATCTCATAATATATAATTTATATTATCTCGTTTTTCAATATTTATATTTTTATCAAGTATTGTAATATTTGAAAAACTCAATTTTAAAAGAAAGGAAAGTGTAGACTTCCCTTCTTTTCAATATCATAAAATTGCTATTTTTTCGTTTTTTAATTCTATTATTTTTTTTGTTTTCATATATTTTTTTGAAAAATATTTTGTACTTTTTTAAACAAGTTATTGTTCCCTTTGTATAAATCCACATAACATTCAAGTGAATTTTGTTGAATTACTTCTCATGTTTCTAAAATATAAGCTGTTAATGCTTTACCATAAACACAACCTGAATCTAATCATTTAGTTTTTTTTCTAATTTGTAATCATGATTCTGCCCGATGTCAATAAATTATAGGCTTGTTTCATTTATAGTATTCATACCAAGGTTTTCAATTAAATTCTCTAATATTAGTTATTTCTTGTTCTGTATGATCTTCTAATTTTTTGTTTGGTATTAATCATCAATGTATTAGAATAAAGTGTTCTTCCTCAATAAATAATGGAAGTCATTCTATATATTTTATTAGATAATTTTTTTTATGTTCTTCTATTTTATTTTTTAATTTTTTTAATTGTTTATTGTCAGAGTATTTTTCTCACTTTAACCAGTTTAAAAAATTTAATTCATGATTTCATTTTATACTTGTAAATCTGTATTTATTTTTGTATAAATATTTTAATACTTTATAGCTTTTAGGTCATCTATTAATTAAATCTCAAACAAAATATACTTTATCGTTTTTTTTAAGTTTTAACTTTTTTATTAGCAATTTTAATTCATCATAACAACCTTGAACATCTCAAATAAATATTGTTCTATAATTTTGCATATTTCTTTTTGTGTAAATAATAATATATATTTGCTATTATTAAAATTATAAATATTGAAAAAATTAGTATTTCAAATGAATATTTTGCTATTAATTCCTTATTTTCTCATGCTATATATCAAACAATCATTAAAATTAAATTCCATCAACCAGCGCCCAATCAAGTATAAAAGAAAAATTTTGCAAAATTCATTTTAAATACTCATGCTGGTAAACTTATTAACTGCCTGACTACAGTAATAAATCTTGCTAAAAAAGTAGTTATACTTCAGTGTTTTTCAAAATATTTTTCAGTTGCATTATAATGTTGTATTGTTATCAAAAAGTATTTTCAATATTTATTTATTAATTTATGAATTGCTTTTTCTCATAGATAATATCATAACATATAATTAATTGTAGATCATACTAAGGCTCAAAAAGTTCATACTAATAATGCAATACTAAAATCCATTCTTCATATACTTGCTAAATATCATGCTGGAATCATTGCTACTTCTGATGGGAAAGGTATAAAACTAGATTCTAAAACCATCATTATAAATATTCATGTATACCCTAGATCTGCTGCAATGTTGACTACTATATTTATTAAATCGTGCATTTTTTTTAAGTAAATTATTATTATCATTAACATTATATTCAAAAAATAAAAAAATCTAGTATTTTTCCTAGATTTTTTTATTTTTTTATTTAAAAAAACTATTAAATTCTTTTTCAGATAATTCTTCTTTATTTAATAAAGAATTAGTAATATCTTCATGTAGTTTCTTATTTTCGTTTATAAGTCTTATAGCTGTATTATAAGCATTATCTAGTATTTCTTTAACTTTTTGATCTATTTTTTCATGTGCTTTTTCTGATATACTTTTATTCTCTGAAGCTCATAAATGATTTCATTCATTTCTATTTCAAGCAAAATTTTCTCTACCTATTTCTTCATACATTCCATATCTCATTACCATTTCACGAGCTATATAAGTAGCCTTTTCAATATCATTTGAAGCTCATGTAGTTATATTTTCTTTTCAGAAAAATATTTCTTCTGCAGCTCTACCACCATATAGAGTAGCTAATTCATCAATGTATTTTGCTTTTGAAACTAATAATGTATCTCTTTCAGGTAAAAACCATGTAACTCATAGTGCTCATCATCTAGATACTATAGATACTTTATGTACTGGATCTGTATTAGGTAATAATTTTCATACTAAGGCATGTCATACTTCATGATAAGCAGTAATTTTTTTCTCTATTTCATTCATAACTTGAGATTTTTTCCTTAGTCACATAACAATCCTTTCAAAAGCTTCATTTATTCTTTTTTCACTAATTGTTTTTTCATCGTTTCTTGCAGAAAGTATTGCTGCTTCATTTATAAGATTTCATAAATCAGCTCAGGCAAATCAAACTGTTTTTGAAGCTAGAGATTTAAAATCAATATAATTTTCTACTTTTCTAGTGCTTGCATGTATTTTAAGTATCGATTCCCTATCATTTAAATTTGGTAAATTAACTGTAATTTTTCTATCAAATCTTCCAGGTCTCAATAGTGCTTTATCTAGTACATCTGCTCTATTTGTAGCTCACATAACTATTACATTTGTTTCATTATTGAAACCATCCATTTCTGTAAGTATTTGATTTAATGTTTGTTCTCTTTCATCATGTCAACCACCTGTTCATGGTCATCTTTTCTTTCCTATTGCATCAATTTCATCTATAAAAATTATAGCTGGAGCTATTTTTTTAGCATTTTCAAATAAGTCTCTTACTCTAGATGCTCATACTCAAACAAACATTTCTACGAATTCTGATCATGAAATGCTTAAAAACGGAACATTGCTCTCTCATGCAACTGCACGAGCTAGCATAGTTTTACCAGTACCTGGAGGACCCACAAGTAGAGTTCATCTAGGTATTTTAGCTCATATATCTCTAAATTTTTTCGGATTTTTTAAGAATTGTACTATTTCTGATAATTCTTCTTTTTCTTCTTCAGCTCATGCTACATCTTTAAACATTACTCTATCTTTATCTTTATCATAAAGTCTTGCTCTTGATTTTCAAAAAGTCATTGCATTATTTGCCACTCCTCACATTCTAGAAATCAAAACTAATCATATAACTATAAATAACACAAATGATATTATTGTTGGTAGCATTTCTGACCAAAAATTATCACTCGTCTTATCTTTTACTATAATTTTAGTATCAATTTCTTTACTTATAAGTCATAAATCTTTTAATGAATCATTAGGTGGTAGAATTACTATATCTCTAGTAATCTTTGTTTTTCATCATCAATCTATATTACTTCAAGTTAAAGTTGCATATACTTTGTTACCATCTATATGTATTTCTTTATATTCTCATTTTAAATATTTTTGTTCTAATTGATTTAGAGCAATATCTTTATCTTCATAAGTTTCTTTTTCATTTAAATATGGTAAAAGTAAAGTTATTATTAAAGATATAACTAATAATACTAAAATTCATTTAGCATTATTTTTATTACTATTATTATTCTTTTTAATATCTATTTTATTTCACTCAATTTTATTTGGTATTTTTTTTTCTGCCATTTATTTTCTATATAACTAAATAATGATTTATATTTTATCTATATACTTTATTTTTGCAAAAGTATTTTGTTTAAATTTACAATTGATTATTTTTATTAAAAAAATATAATATTTATGTTATAATTAATTTATTATTTTTTAATGTTAAAATATGGACTTATCAGATTTGAAACATATTGAGTTATATACGAACTCATGAGCTAGAATTTTTATTTTGAATAAATGAGAGGTTATTGATAGTGAAAATGAAGCAATGCTACAAGCTCTACATTCAAGATCTATTTGATGAATTAAAAGCCACTTAAAAGTATTAGAGGAAAAATGATCAGATAAGTTTATGTCTAGTTTTTATGTGTGATATGGTCATAAATCAATTTGAGATTGTGGTTCTATAACTATATTTATAGAATGAGTTTCAATGCTAGCTGCTAAAGCAATACAAGATTCTAAATTATATAACGGTCAAGAAGCATCAACTAGATATATAGATTTTTCAGAGCAAGAAATGATTAATGTAGCATGAGTAGATTTATGAAATGAAATATTAGAAAAACAAAGAAAATTTTATCTAAATATTTTAGAACCAATAGAATTAAATTTGAAAAATACATTCCCATTATGAGAATGAGAAAAAGAAGCAATTTATGATAAAGCTATAAAAGCTAAAGCATTTGATATTGCTAGAGGTTTCTTGCCAGCTTGAACATCTACTAATCTTGCTTGGCATAGTAATTTGAGACAAGTGGCAGATAGATTAATGTATTTAAGAAATCATCCTTTGCAAGAAGTTAGAGAAATAGCTAGTGTATTAGAAGAAGCTGTAATATTAAAATATCCAAATTCATTTTCAACTAAAAGATACGAAGATACTGAAAATTATATAAATTCAATTTCATCTAATTATTATTATCATAATGTAGATACTGAAGAATTTAATATAATATCAGACAATATAGATGAAAATGAATTAAAAAAGAATATTTCTATTTACAATTCAAGACCAAATTCAAAAACTGAGTTACCTGTTTGGTTAAATAATGATTGAATTTTTAAAATTGAGTTTTTGCTAGATTTTTGATCATTTAGAGATTTGCAAAGACATAGAGCAATAAATCAAAGAATGCCTTTGTTAACAGATGAATTATGATTTAATAAATGGTATTTTTCTCAATTACCTAATAATATTTTAGAAAAATCTAAAGTGCATTTAGATGAAATTAAAAAAATGATTGATAGTTTAAATTTATCAAAAGAAGATAAACAATATTATCTTCCTATGTGATATAATATATCTAATCAAATAAGTGGTACACTTCCATCAATGGTTTATATGGCTGAGCTTAGAAGTACTCAATATGTCCATCCTACACTCAGAGTTATAGCTCAAAAAATAGGTAAATATTTAGAAGAAAAATACGCCTTTAAATTATTTGTTGAAAAATCTGAATATGATTTTGATATAAATAGGGGTAAACACGATATAGTTTTGAAATAATTATTAAGTAAAACATATGAAATTTAATATAATACTTGCTGTTGATGAAAAAAATGGTATTTTAAAAAGAAATACAGTATCTTGGAATTTACCAAGTGATATGAAGTATTTCAAAAAAATCACTAGTGAAACTAGTGATTTAGCAAAAATGAATGCTGTAATAATGTGAAGAGTTACTTGGTTTTCTATATCTAGTAAATTTAGGCCACTTCCAGATAGAATTAATTGTATTTTAAGTAGAGAATTAAAACAAAATGATATATGAAGTGAGGTAGATGATTTTGTTTTGTATTTTAATTCTTTAGAGCATTGTCTATCTGAGCTAGAGTCAAAACAAAATATAGAAAACATATTTATTATATGATGAGCAGATTTGTATAATCAAGTATTAACTAATCCTATGCTTGATAAAATATATATGACTAAAATAAAGTGAGATGTTGATTGTGATGTTTCATTAAATAAAATACCACATAATTTCATAGTAGAATCATATACAGATTGGGAAATTGAAAATAATATTGAATATAGTTTTTGGGTATATAAAAGAGTAGATTAAAATATATAAAAAATTATATAAAAAAGGATATAAAACAGGACACCCACAAGGGGTGTCCCTACAAGATAATGTAGGGTAGCCCCTTGTGGGCTACCTGTTTTTTTATATCCTGTTTTTAATTATTATATTTTTTCTACCATTATACAACTATCTGTAATGTAATCTTTGAATTCATTATTTTCTAAGAAACTTTTAACTTCTTCGTTGCTTGCTCCTGGTTGGCACCATATTTTTTTGTCTTTCAGAACTTCGTAATATTTTTCTAATATTTGTAGAGTAACTTCTGGTGGTACTACGAAATTTACTATATCATATTTAGTTTTCACAAATCATAGATTTATATGAGTTTTTACTCACTCTATTTCTTTTTCTTTTGGATTTACTGGTATAACTGTATGTCATTTTGATAATAAATTTTTCATTATTTTATTACCATATTTTTCAGGGTTATTTGATGCACCGATTAATACTATTTTCATTTTAGATAGTTAATTAATAATATTTCAAGATCACTTATGTCATCATAATATATTATATCTGCATTAAGTCAATAAATAAGAGAGTAATAAGGTTTAATATTATTGTTAACTAATAAGAGTATTTTTTTATTCAACGCTTCTGCTAATCATAATTCTAATAATTCTCATTCACTTTTTTCTATATTATTAATTAGTCATATTACTAGATTTGATTTTTTTATTTTTTGCTTAAATAGTTTTACTAATTTTATTGGATTTTCATCAATTAGTTCTTCAAATAAATAAATGTAAACTTCATTATTAGTATTTTCTATTATTTTTTTTATACTAGATAACTCTTTTTTTAGATTTTTTTTATCTAATCCAGTTTGTTTGTATGATAAAAATATTTGCATATATTAAAATTATTAATTATAGTATATATAAAATATAATTAAATATATATATAATCAAGTATAAAAATATAAAAAGAAGCTTACAAAAAATAAGCTTCATAAATAATTTTATCAATCATTGTAGATAAATATGTAGAGTAATTTTTAAAAGAGTTTACATATTTATCTATTTTATGCATATGTGCAATAATGATGATGTTAAAGGAATAAATTATTTCCTGATGTATTTTAATAAATTAAAGCTTATTTTAGTGAAGGGACTTTAAAATGGTTATATCTAGATACACCTAACTAGACTGGGGAATTACCCTTCTCTCTTTTAAGTAGTTACATAATAATGAAATGAATTAATTGTCAAGTATTTCTTTCCAGAATTCAATACTATTTATTTTTTCCCATGATTCCTTTACTAAGTTTTTAAATTCCTCATAATATTCTTGTTCAAATCATACAGCTACATACTTATATTTTCAGTCTTTTCCTTCTACGAAATCTAGTGCTAATTCATGTATATTATATTTTGAATGAAAATCTCTATCATTTTCAGCTAATAATTTATAGAATAATAATTGTCTGTAGTATTTGCCATTTTCATATCATGGTTTAAAATTACCATATCTATCAGTTCACTTAATAGTTCATAATGTTTTTATTCATCATGTTTTGTAGTCAACAACAGCAACATCTTCTAGAATTACTGAATTATTAATTAATAATTCAGTATCATTTTTCTCATTAGTAAACATTGTAGCTATTTTTTCAATTTTATCTATTTTACCAGTTAAAGGAACTCAATCAAATACCACATCTCTTGATCTGAAGTTATACTCAACGGCTAATGTTATTCTTTTATTATTTCTAAAATCTTCAAAATATCATGTTAATCAATCTATTCATTTTTTTGTTAATCTATTTTTTTCTTCATAAGTAAGAATTTGTTTATCTAGTAAATTAGTAAATGATTCTGTTAGATATCAAAGTTCAATATTTTCTCATGATAATTTTTTTTGTGTTGCTAATTCTAGTACCCTATGATATACCTTACCAAAAATAGTAAATTCATTATCTTCAAATGGGTACTTAAATACTACATTTTGTAGGAATTTTTTTGGGTCTTCTAAAAATGCATTTAGATCAGTTGCACTTAATTTGTATGTTTCTAGAAATTCTTTTATATAATTAATTTCTTCTTTTGTATTATTTACTAAGCTTTCATTATTTCATAATAATTGATTTTTTATTGTTTCAATAAACTCTATATCAGTGATCTGATTTTCTACTATTTTTCAATCAATTCATAGTTCTACCATAAATGGACTATCTATAAGTGGCTTGTTATCTTTTCATGCTGGTCTAGTAAAAGTAAGCTCTTTTTTTGCTCTAGTAATAGCTACAAAGAATAGTCTTCTATCTTCTTGATTTGCAATATTTTTTTCGAAATCTTTTAATTCTTTTTCTGTTAAATTACTGAATTGTAATCATTGTCCAGCTACTCAAATAGGTAATTTTAATATATTTTTAACATTCTTATTTTCCCAGTTTCAAGAGTAAACTCATGGAATGTAAACATAATCATATTCTAATCATTTTGATCAGTGAGCAGTAAGTATTTCTATATTTGAGCTAGATTTTTTAAGTATTTGTCTAGATATTTGTATATTGTATTTTTTATGTAAATCAAATTTATTTAACAATGCTTTTAGTGTTAAATCTTTATTTTTCTCATTTATTTCCTTGATTTTATTAAATAATGTAAATACATCTTCCAAATCTGAGAAATTTCAGTGAGTTTCTATATAACCTACTATTCATAACTTTTCTATTATTTTTTGAAATAATCTAGAAATACCATACATTCATATTTCAGAGTGTAATTCTAAAATAATTTCTCTGAATTCAATGATAGCGTTATAATCTTTATATTTTGCTGTAAAATGCCCTCACTCAGTCTCTCCCAAAGGGAGAGAAGTAGCTCATAATTGTTCTATTTCTTTTGAAGTGCTTAATTTATCAATGTCTTTTATAGTATCCCATAGAGTATATTTGAAGCCATTTTTCGAGTAATTTTTTATATATAGCTCACGAGAAAGAGTTAATGCATCAATATTTTCTATTTTTATTAATTTTGTTCTAAGGATATTTAATAATTTTTCATCACTAAAACTAGGATTATCTATAAATTTTAAAAAATCCAGTATAAAAAGTACAAATTTATTTGTGAGAATATTTGTTTTTAGTTTTGATTCTACATCCACTCATTGTTCCTGCATGAAATTAGTCCACTCCTCTACTTCTCTATTTCATCTAACTATAATTGCAAATGTTTCACTATCAGTATTACTATTGCCTAGAGTAGTATTTTTGCTTTTTATCTCATTTAGTACAAATAATTTTTCATTTATATCATCATTTAAAATAAAATAATTATTATTTTCATGATTTTTGTATTCTGCTTTTCATACTAACTCCTTTGTTAGGAAAGTCAGTCTATTAATAAGTCTTTCAGAATTGTTTTGGATTAAATTTGTTGCTAGATCTAGAATACTTTGAGTTGATCTATAGTTGTCTTTTAAAACAATGAATTTAGTATCTGGATATGTAGTAGAAAAATCAAGCATATTTTCTATATTTGCTCATTGGAATCTATATATAGATTGATCATCATCTCATACAACCATAATATTTTTATCTTCACCTGCTTGAAGAATAAGATTCATTATCTCATTTTGAGGATTATTAGTATCTTGGTACTCATCCAGCATAAGAAACTGGTATTTCTCAGCATAAATAGACCTAAGTTCTTCATCTATTCTAAATTTGTCTACTACGAAATTTATCATATCAGAAAAATCATATAAACTATTTTCTTTTAGATATTCACTATATTGTCTATAGATTATATTTAATTCTTTTAATTTGTTTATATGTTTATTGTAGCTTTCAGCATCAGTTGCTGTTCTCTTTTCTAAATCTCTAATTCTTTTATTTAGTTTTAATTCTTCTAATTTAATATCATATTCTTGTCTCAAATTATTAATAAGAATATCGAATTTATCAGGGCTTACTCATTCTCATTTTAATTTTCAGATTCTATCTTTTATATCTCTTAAGTACAAGTATCTATCATACGGAGTGAATAATTCTACTATATTTTCATTTTTGATATTTTTATCAAGAATATCTGTTAATGTTTCTAGACTATCTATATCATCAATAGTATTCCCTGCTTTTTCAGATATGAATTTCTCAGGAAAACTAGTAATAACATCTTGAGCAAATGAGTGAATAGTAGATACTTTCACTTTGTAGGCATCTGTTCACATAAATTTTACAAGTCTCTTTTTGATAGCTACTACTCATGCTTCTGTAAAAGTAGTAATCAAAATATTTTCTGGTGCAATTCAAGTCACATTTATAATATTAGCTGTTCTAGATGCTATTATTTGTGTCTTACCAGTACCTGGTCAAGCTACTACCATTATTTGTCAGTAAATCTGGTCTACTACTTGTCTTTGAGCTTCATTCAGATTCTCATATTGTTCCTTAAAAAATTGTTTGTTCATAAAAAATAGACTAAAAATTAATTTAGTCTATTGTAAGGATATATTTCAAAAGTCAAAAGATTTTTATATACATATTATACACTAATGTACTCATAGTTTTTATAAATAATTTTATTTTAAATTATTTATACTATTGATTAGGATATGCTTCGGTTGGAGGAGTGAAGTTAGCAGTATATCTAGCTACTCATTTAGTAATTCTTAATTCGTCCATATATCAATTTAATCAGTATGATGGATCTCATCAATGATTTCATATTCTAAGTATGTTATTTGATCACAAACTTCAAGAATAATTTGATGTAGTTGTTAGTATTCAGTTTTTATATACTCTAAATGTATTTCAGCTTCTTTGATATACTATGTGTATCCAATTTGATGTTCCTGGATTTGCTTCTGTTGAACTTATAACTGTAGTATTTGTCCATATATCCCATCAGCTTCATGAATACCATCTAATTCACATATTATTTGATCAAATATCCATAAAATATTGATTTCCAGGAGTATATACTCAAGCTCATATATTATTAAATTTTACAAAAAATTCTATTGTAAAGTCTCATGTTCAAAAATTCCAATCAGATAATGCAGGTGTTTGTATATATGAAGAACCATTAAGAAGTAGAGAAGATCCTCAAAATTTAGATAGAGCATTAGAAATAGAACTTGTTCATCAATTAGAAAATGTATGTCATTTTTGATCAGTAAAAATTGTACTTCAGTTAGCTCAATCAAAATGCATTAATAAAACTACATTATTCCAATAAGGATCAGTTACAGCTGTTACAATTAAATTTTTACTAGAAACATCAGAACAAGATCATCATACAGGAGTAATATTAGTTGTACCTGCAGATAATGTAGTAATAGTAGATCAAGAAATTGTTGCTACAGAAGTATTAGAACTAGTGTAACTAGTAGGAGCAGATGTACAATTATTTGTAATTGTTACAGTATTTCAAACCACAACTCAAGTAGATGACAGAGAAAAAGTTCAAGTACTAGTAGTTCAAGTATTAGAAGAAGTATTATAATTTCAAGCAGATAACTTACTACCCAAAACATTATTAATAAATACTCAAGCATAGTTTACTAAATCATTACTAGGAGAACTAATATTAATATCTAGATTT
>JAUXPL010000034.1 GCA_030683605.1 Candidatus Altimarinota bacterium | reverse complement strand
ATTGAAACTATGAAAAAACAGAATAGAAATATTTTACTATCATTAAAACAAGCTATAAAATGAAAATTCTTTTTCTGTTTAAATTAAAAAAAATCATACTAAATTTTAGTATGATTTTTTTCGTTACTGAGTAGTTACTTTTTTAGTTTATTTTCTACGATTTTTATTTTTCATTTTTTATTTATGATTGTTCTTTTTTCTTGTTTATCTATTGATTCGAAATATTTTTTCATTACTAGTAAATTTTTTACTTGCAATTTAGTTCAAACTTCTTCAAAAGTAGATAAAATAGATAATTGTTGTTTTCCAGAAATTTCTAAGATTTCATGTAATTTTCTTGCAAATATTCATGGTTTTTCAGTCAATAAATAAATAGCTTTATGAATATTTTTTTCAGTTATGGCTTTTTCTAAAACAGAATTATAGTTTACAATTTTTCCATTTCTAAGTTTATCAAACATCAAGTATGTTTTTGGAAATACTCATGAATATTCTCAGGGGTGAATATATTCAGCAACACTTATCCATAATCTATCATATCTCACTATTTCATCTGTTATATCATTGTATTTTTCAAATAAATTATCTATTTTTGATAATTTTTTTTCTAAAAAATTCAATACAAATTTTCTTTGAGCTCTGTTAAATTTTGGAAATCTTATTTTTCTAGATAAGGATATATCAGTATTAGAAATAGATGCAAATAATCTTAATAAATCTGTTGGAGATTTAATAATTTTTTCTAAAAATTCATATTCTTTTTCATTCCAAATATATCTAGTTACAAAAGTAAGTATTTCTTTGAAAACTATTTTTTTAAAATATAAAAAACAAGTAAAAATTTGTTTACTTGTTTTTTATGATCCATTATATTTAAGTTTATTTGTTTATATTCTGAATTTTTTAAATAATTCTCTACTTTTTCACATTGTTTTTAACTCCTTTTATCTCAATGCCATTAAGTTAAGAAGTTTTCTACTTAGGCTCTAATCCCTCCCCCTGCGGGGACTCCCTTTGGAAAAGGGAGAAATTTCTTCCTTTTTAGCCGAAGGTGTATCCTTTAGGGCCAAAAGGAAGTACCGAGGTACGAGGGGATGGATTAGAAAAATATACCACATTTTTTCCTTAACTTAATGGCATTGCCTTTTATCTAGGTGTTTTTAAATTTTTCTACTTAACTATTTAATTCCTTCACCTCCTCAAACAATCTCTCCTTTACATATTCTTTGAAATCTATGTCTTTTTCATCTAATTTAAGCATAATCAATCTGAAGTATTCATTTTTTAATGTATGCATAACTAAATCTTTTCTTATAGCTTTTTTTTCTTCTATATTTGAAGTATTTTTGTATTTTTCAAATATGTATACATATTTATCAAATAATAATTCCACTTCATGAACAACTTTGTTATAAAAATCATATACTTTCTTTTCTGTAGAGTTTATTATTTCTAGTGCTACTTCATCATCTGAAAACAGAGTTCTCAAATCATCAGTTTCCTCTTTTAAACATATTTCTATAAGATTTTTTTGATTTGAAATATTATCTTTTGCTGTATGTTTTAATACATAAGTCATTAATTTCATTTTCAATTTATAACCTCATTTAAAATTTACAATAAATCATTCATATCATTCATCATTTTTTTGTTTTTCCATCAATGCATCTAGATTGTTTATTCATATTATTTTACTCATAGATATATGAGGTATTTCAGTATTTCTAATATTTTCTAAATGATTTGTATCTATATATTCTCCTGATATTTTTCTCATTCATAAAAATACTAGCTCTGATTTATCATAACTAACTACTATCCTGTTATCAGGTCAAACATACTCAAAAATAGGATAAATTCACAAATCTAAATATTTTTCTACAAAGCTATACAAAACTTGATCACTATTTAAAATATTATTTGCAGAATTTGCTACTTCACTGTTTATAGATGTTTTACTTTTTGCTATAATCTTTCCATTTGGTAATTTTCAAAACATAATAAGTGAACCATCTACTTTATCCTGGATTGATTCTATTTGTAAATCTTTTATCTCTGAAATAGTTTCTCATTCTCAGTAATTGAAAAATTTATGATAAGCAAGTGTAAATAACTTTGGTTTGTCTATTTCGTTACCATAAATAAAAGCTATTCATCTCATCTCTTTTCAAAAATCATGTTTAAACATATCATATCCTGCCATACGATATGAAAAACTCTCTATATTGTAGCCCTCTATTTCCTGTACAGATGAATAAAAAGCATCTTCTATTTTTGTAAGTCTTAATAATTCATCGTATATATTTCTTAACATTTTACTATATTAAATTTTAAATTTTTATTCTTCATTTTCAATCATAATCAGAAAACATAGTCCCAATTCTAAATACTTCTGTATCTTCAGTATATATTTTATCTGATATTTTGATTCTTTTTTCTTGATTTTTATGAAATAACAAATGTCATTTTATAACTATTTCTATCAAATCTGCTTCTTGTTTTATTATTATATTTTCTGAAATCAAATAATCTTTGAATTCTAGATTGTAGATATTTGTAGATAAATCTTCGTGTCATAAAAACTGAAAATCATTGTAATTTTCTACTTCTACTATTTCATTGCTCTTTTTTTGAAATTTATTTTCTCATAGGTATTTATATCATCTCCAAATCATATTTTCCATTTTTGTATTTCTTAAAAATGGTTTTCAGATATCATGAAAAATAGTAATTAATCTAAAAAGCTTATAATCATTTTCAGAAAACATTTTTTTAGAATAATCAGTATCTATTAATTCTAATATCATAGTTAAATGAGTTAATAAATTTTCTTGATGAAAAACTGAAGTCTGTTCACAATCTATAGAATCTCTCATAAGATTATTACTATCTAACAATTTTTCTAAATTTTTTCATCAATTTAAAAATGTATCTAATTCATTTTTAAATTGAGTTGATAAATTATTTTCAGATTTTATTTCTATTATTTCATCAAATCATTCATCTAAACTTGGTTCCATATATCTAGTAAACATTCTCAAAATAGTTCTTCTTCATACCACTCTTTCTCTATTAAAATCTCTATCTATAACTTGATCTAAGTTTACTTTGAAAACAATTCATTTTATATTGTAGATTTTTTCTATCTCTACTCAATTTCATACTCTAGTAATTTTTCATTTATTGAATCTCTTTATAGTCATAAATAATTTTCTCCTATCTTTAGCTGAAATACTAGTAGCATCTATAAATATATCTCATTTTTTTTCTTTTATAGCAGTTTCAAATCTATTGAATAGTTCGTTGAAAATAGATCAATTATTTGACTGATTATTTTCATCTCAAAGTAATTCTTTTCTCAGAATATCAGATGATAGCACTATATCATTTTCTTTTTTATGTGTCATAGCATATGTACTTTTTCCAGATCATGGAAGTCATATAAGTATGTAAATATATTTTTTAGTCATTTTTTTTATAATCATTTATTTTTTAAATTATCGCTATGATAAATAAAAATCTTGTAAATCAAAACTATTTTTGTATAATAGTGTCGTTAAAAATGACAAATACTTAATAATACTAAAAAATGGATATAATAAATATACTTACAAATCTTTGATTAAATGAAACAGAAGTAAAAGTGTATCTAGCAAACTTGGAATTATGAGTTACTCAGGTAGCAAATATATCAAGACTTTCAGATATAAAAAGAACTTCTCTTTATGGAATACTAGAAAAGATGGAAGAAAAAAAATTATTAAAAAAGCATATAAAAAACAATATTTCCTATTATGAAGCTATAAATCCTGATGATTTATTTGATATACTTGAAAATAAGATAAAAGATTTAAAATGAAAATTACCAGAATTGAGAGCTATAAATAACAAATTTTCTACAAAACCAAAGATTTATTTCTATCAATGAGCTGAAAATGTAGCTGAGTTATACAAAATGGAAGCTAGAGATCAACCTAATAATGTAAGAATATTTAGTTCAAATGCAGATAGAAAAGAATGAGAAATAGATAAACTTAGAAAACTTAGAAACAAAATATATTCAAAAATGTGAGGCAAAAAAGCAAACATGAAATTGATTATGAACAGAGAAGCTAACGAAAGTGAAAAAAAATGGAATAAATTTAATCATAAAACCATTAGCAAAGATTTATTAAACCTAGATATTTCTATAAAAATATACTGAAATAAAACTAAATTTATTTCTATGAAAAATGATATAACATGAGTCGTAATAGAAAATGAAGATATCGCAAAAACTATGAAATCAATTTTTGACTATATATATGAAAATAAATAATATTATTATAATCTCTTTTGACTATTATTCATATATTTTTATTATTAATAATACCATTATCATATAACTACAAAAAATTATGTTATCAGATATAGAAATCTCTCAAAAATGTGATATGAAACACATAAGTGAAATAGCGAAAAAAATATGAATAAGTTCAGATGAATTAGAATTTTATTGAGACTATAAAGCCAAGATAAAAGATACTTTGTTAGAAAAAATAAAAAACAATAAATATGGTAAATTAATATTAGTAACAGCAGTAAGTCCTACTCCAATGTGAGAATGAAAAACTACTACAACTATATGACTTTGAGATGCTATGTGCAAAATAGGCAAAAAATCTATGATTGCTCTTAGAGAACCATCTCTATGACCAGTAATGTGAATGAAATGAGGAGCAACTGGTTGAGGTTATTCTCAGGTAGTACCTATGGAAGATATCAATTTGCATTTTACATGAGATTTCCATGCTATTACTTCTGCACACTTGCTTTTGTCTGCATGTATAGATAATCACATATATTATTGAAATGAGCTAAATATAGATAAGGATAATATTATCTGGAAAAGAGCTATTGATGTAAATGATAGAGCTCTGAGAAGTTTCGACTATTCATTTGACTGAAAACAAGAACATATCAATCATAATTCATGATTTACAATCACTACAGCATCAGAAATAATGGCTATTTTTTGTCTTGCTTCAGATATTTTTGACTTGAAATACAGATTATGAGAAATAATTTTTGCTTATGATAAATCTGGAAAAGCTCTAAAAGTATCATATTTGAAAATACAGTGAGCAATGACAGCATTATTAAAAGATGCAATAAAACCAAATATAGTACAAACACTAGAAGCAAATCCTTGTATAATTCACGGATGACCTTTTGCTAATATAGCTCATGGTTGTAATAGTATAATAGCTACAAAAACAGCTATGAAAATGGCAGATTATACAGTAACTGAAGCTTGATTTTGATCAGATTTATGAGCTGAAAAATTCATGGATATAAAATGTAGAATATGAGAAATAAAGCCTGATTTGATAATATTAGTAGCAACAATAAAATCTATAAAATATAATTCAGGAATAAGAATCCCACCAGAAGCACATATAAATCCAGAACTAAATGAACAAGAAAATCTAGAAGCATTAGAAATTGGTTTTTGTAACCTAGAAAAGCATATAGAAAATATGAAAAAATACTGATTGCCTATAGTAGTTTGTTTGAATAGATTTAATACTGATACTGAAAAAGAAATAGAATTCGTAAAAAATAAATGTGAGAAATTATGAGCAGAATTTGAGCTATGAGAATGATTTATGAAATGATGAGAATGAATGGTTTCACTAGCTAAAAAAGTAGTGAAATTATTAGATGAAACTAGTGAAAATAATTTCAAATATTTATATGAAACAAATATAGATATCAAATCAAAAATAGAAAAAATAGTCACAGAAATATATGGATGAGCATGAGTGAAGTATTCAGAAGAGTCAGAAAAACAAATAGAAAAATTATCTAGTTTATGATATGATAATACACCAGTTTGTATAGCTAAAACTCCTCTATCATTTTCTGATAATCCAGAATTATTATGAAGTCCTAGATGATTTACTCTAGAAGTAAAAGAAGTGAAAATATCTTCATGAGCATGATTTATAGTCGTAATAGCAGGAAATATTATGACTATGCCTTGATTATCAAAAATACCTAATGCTACTAAGATAGATATAGATAGTAGAGGGAAGATATTTGGTTTGAGTTAAGCCACCAAGCAGGCAACAGCCCCCCTACTCCTCATTAAAAGCTACAGACCACCCCCTAGCCCTCCAGCTACGAGTCCCGTCTTTAGCGGGAAAGACTGGACAGGCTCTCCTTACTAAGGAGGGGGGAGAAAATTAAGTTAAGGAATTATGTACTTTGGTTCTAATCCCTCCCCCTGCGGGGACTCCCTTTTGGCCCTAAAGGATACACCTTCGGATAAAAAGGGAGAAATTTAAACAAAAACACACATTATAAATTTATAATGTGTGTTTTTTTACTTCACATACTCTATTATTTGCTCTATCAAGAAATTTACTTTTTCATTGTCTTTGTATTTTGGATTTTTAGATTGTTTGAACTTCAGCAGATTTTGTTTCAATTTTTGCTTTTTCTTTTGAGTATATTTAGTATCTAGTATATTGTATAGTTTAGTTAAAATATCCTTGTATTTATATTTTAACTCTACTTTTTTTGTTTCATTTAATTTTTTTACTGGTCAAGCGTTTGCAGAACTTGTACTAGAATTATTTCCAGTTTTTATTGATTGTTTTTGGGTATTATTTTGTTCTATCTCTTTTGTATCTATTTTTTCATAACTTGCTTCTGATTCTTCAATTTTGGATACATAATTCTCTACCACTCATTTCTTAGCTGTTCATGCTATTACAAAACTAACGTTTTTTTGGTCTTGCTCCTTCTTCTCCAAAGGAGAAGCTTGGGATGATGTATTATCTAGTTTTATCTCATTCATCACTATATGATACTCTCAGTCTCCTGTTCCATAGCTATGTATTTTGTGTTGTATAGTTCATGTTCCAGTCTTTGGGATTAAGAAAAACTCTGGTTCACCACTTCACTCGGTATCTCCACTAGTCCATGCTCATGGTATCTCATTTATTATCATACCTGTGTCAGGATCTATTCATATCTTTCTTCACTGTTCGTCTTCTATCAATAAGTTGATTGGAGAGAGGATTTCGTAACGGATGAGTTCATTAATTCATGAAGTATAATTTAGACTTTTTCTATCATAATCATCTGATTTTCTATTTTCTATAAATTCATTTATTTTTTTATCACTTTCAGCAAAATAATAATTATAATAATATTTTATTAAATAACTAGAATCATATTTATCAAGTGATCAATAAAAAAATGTATTATTAGCATATCAAAGTGATTTATATAGTAATTCTATTTCTTTTGATAGCTTAGAAATATCATCCAATCATTTAAATAACTCATTTCATAATATATTATCCAAAACCTGTATTGATGTTAATGTAGGCATTTTACTATGTGCACATAGCTCCATATTAGTTTCTCATAATTTGTAGACTAAATCTGTTTCTGTAAAATATGGCTTATTTTCATCATAACATTTGATTAATTTATTTTCAAATTTTGTATTATTTTCTATTTGAGGATCATATCAATCATTAGCTATCAATTTCAAATTATTAGTAGGCACTGTTCCATCTCATCACAATCATCAAGAATTTCTAATATTTTCTGATATATTGTATAAAAAAATAGTTGGTGTAAAAGGATATTTCGAATAAATATCCTTTCAATCTATCACTTCAGTTAAATCATTTAACTCAGTTCATTTTTCATTAAAATATGTATCAGATATTTTATATCATATTACGTTATTTTTATCTTTATTTCATGTAATCTCAGAATAATACGAACTAAATTTTCAGGTTATATTTGAAAACATTTTATCTATATTTTTTCTACTATTTAGTTCATCCAAAAATGGATTTTGAGTATATTTAATTGCAGATATTTTTTTTCATCATTTTTCTAAATATAATAAATCATTATTATAAGTTCCATTTTTTGAAATATTTGGTAATAATTGTCATATAGTTACAATTCAATTTGATAATTTTTTATTGTATCAATGAATTAATTCATACAATCAATTATCAGTTAATACTCATAATTGTCATTTAAGTACTGATCATTTTACATAAGTTTCAGTCTGTCAAATATCTCATTTTTCCCATATAGCCAAGCTACTTGGTGATCCTCTATGCGGAGTAGCTATAGTAATAAATTTATTTACTCTTGTATAATTTCTACATGGACTACTTATGAAATCTTTCATTTCTCATTTTTCTAATCTTTCCCTATTATGATAATATTCTAAAGATTTTTCACTTACACACATATCCTCCAACATTGTTCTAGCTACCAATCATCACATAGAGTGTCATATTATATTCACTGTTCATATATCACATCCATTATCTTGTTCGTACTTCTCTCTGATTTGCAAAACTAGCTTACTTAAAATTTTTGCAGTTACTTTGTTATCTTTTTTCCAATCATATCAAAATAAATATAGTGATTTTTTAGGATTTTTCTCAATATAAGTAGTAAATTCATCTTTATAATATACATCTCTGAGAGTATATCAATTGTCCTGAAAAACTTTAAATAATGTATCATATGCATGTGTCACTGGATCAGGAGTCCATTTCTTTATTTTTGTTTCTTCATATCATTCTTCACTATACCATGATGCTAGTATTCCTGGTATAAATATAGTAGGAATATCTGAGTCTTTAATATTCTTGCATTTTCTAGATTCTCAAAAGGATAATATGAATTTATCTCTCTCTGATATATCTCAGTATTCATTATCTACAGCATTTAAATATGGAACATTTAAAAATATCAATAATATCATTGACAATATTTTCTTCATTTTTTTCATTAATTATATAATAATTAGTATTATTATATTCATATGACCTTAATACAACCTTAAAATTTTGATGTAATTTTATAAATTAATTTAAACAAAAAAATCCCCCTTCCAGCTACGAGTCCCGTCTTTAGCGCAATGCCATTAAGTTAAGCTTAAATGGTATTTTTTATGTTTAAATTGTAGTAAAAAATTGATAAATAACAAATTTAAAACAAGCAAAAAAATCTATTATAATATTCTAATA
>JAUXPL010000037.1 GCA_030683605.1 Candidatus Altimarinota bacterium | reverse complement strand
ATCAAAATGATGTGCTACTCAACCAAGTTATTCATGAGCAACTTACAATGTATGAACAGCAACACTTGTAAATCAATCATGGCAATCAACAAATGAAAACGAAGCATGTTATTGGACATGTTGATTGTGAAAAGTATTGTTGTGAGAAGAGTGTGTAAGTGAAAACTGTAGTTGAACAACACCTGATTGAACATCATCTGTTGCAAATGCTATTAGCATAGCATGATGAACATGGAATTATAATACTACTCCTTGAACTTGTACTTATGCTTGTAATACTGGATATCAATGGAATTGATCATCTTGTGTTGTAGAGACTTGTACATTTGGTTCTTCAACATTTTGAAATTGTAATTTTTGATCGTAATATAATTTTTTAAAAAAAGAGCAAAAAAATGCTCTTTTTTTTGACATAAAATTTAAAGTATGTTTTAATATATATGTATTTTAACTTTTAATAATATTTTACATGAAAAAAATTACAAAAAAACAAGCAGCTCAAGTTCTTAGATGGTCAGTATTTTGTATGGCTGCTCTTACAATGGGAATAAGTATAGCTGAAGCTGCTGCTTACAATAGTTTACAATTAATAATTAGAAATCCAGAAATTGCACAATTTTCTACATTGGTGAATTCAGGGTATTTGTTTTTTAGATAATTAAAAAGAAAAATTTTGATTTTTTAAGCTTGTTACTATAATAGTAACAAGCTTATTTTTTAATTAAATAGTAATATGACAACATATTATTTAATAGTACGAGTCGTTAAAAATTAATAACAGGCAATTTTTAAATTTTAACAATAATAATTATATATGACAAATATTGAGTTTCCAAAAAAATATTCTCCAAAAGAATTCGAAGATAAACTATACAAGAGTTGGGAAGAAAATGGTAGTTTTTTACCTAGAGGATGAAAAACTAAAAAATCTTTTTATATTCCTATGCCTCCACCAAATGTAACAAGTAAACTACATATATGACATTCTTCTATGCTTACTTTACAAGATATTATGACAAGATATCATAGAATGATAGGAGATGAAACTTTACTATTACCTGGTACTGATCATGCTTGAATATCTACTCAAGTAAAAGTAGAAGAACAATTGGCTAAAGAATGAAAAAATAAACATAACATTTCTAGAGATGAATTTTTGGATGCTTGTTGGGATTGGACAAAAATTTGTTGATGACAAATTCAATCACAATTCAGAAAAATGTGAACTTCATGTGATTGGTCAAAAGAAAAATTTACTATGGATGATGATATGAATGTAACTGTAAATAAAGCATTTGTTGACTTATATAATAAATGATTGATTTATAAATGAGAATATATGGTAAACTATGATCCAGTTTTGGATACTGTAGTTTCTGACCAAGAAGTTATTTATAAAGAAGAAAAATCAAAACTATATTTTATTACTTATTTTGTTTCAGGAAGTGATAATGAAGTAATTGTAGCTACAACTAGACCTGAAACTTTACTATGAGATGTTGCTGTTGCAGTTCATCCAAAAGATAAAAGATATAAGAAATTATTAAAAGCTGGTAAAAAACTAATTTTACCTATTGTTAATAAAGAAATTCCTCTTATTGCCGATGAAATGGTTGATATGGATTTTTGAACATGAGCAGTAAAGATTACTCCAGCACATGATGCAAATGATTTTGAAGTAGGTAAAAGACATGATTTACCTCTGAATAAGGTAGTACTTTGAAAAGATGGAAATATGACAGAAATAGCCTGAATATTTGCAGGACAAAACTATAAAACAGCAAGAGAAAATATAGTAGAATTATTAAAATCAAAAGGTAATTTAGTAAAGATTGAAGATCATACTTCAAAAGTATGATATGGTGAAAGATCTCATGCAAAAATAGAAACAATTATTTCAACACAATGGTTTGTGAAAATTGATCCAATAGTAAAAAAAGTAATCAAATGATACAAAGCTAGAGAATTTGAAATAATCCCTAAAAGATATAATAAAGTGTTTGAAGATTGGATATATAATCTAAGAGATTGGTGTATATCTAGACAATTATTATGGTGACATCAAATTCCAGTGTGGTATTGACCTGATTGAGAAATGTTTTGTGCACAGTCAGAGGAATTAGCAAAAGAAACTGCTAGAGAGCATTATTGAGAAGATAAATTGCTTATTAGAGATAGTGATGCTCTTGATACTTGGTTTAGTTCTTGATTATGGCCTTTTGCTGTTTTAGGTTATGATATTGATTCAAATGAACAAAATGATTTAATTAATAAATTTTATCCTGCTCAAGTAATTGAAACAGGACATGATATAATTTTTTTCTGGGTTATTAGAATGTTATTATTCTGATATGAATTCACAGGAGAAACACCATTCAAAACTGTATATTTACATGGTTTGGTAAGAGATAAGTTGGGTAGAAAAATGAGTAAATCATTATGAAATTGAACTGATCCACTAGATATGATAGATAAATATGGTACAGATGCTCTTAGATTAACACTTTCTATTTGAAATACTCCTTGAAATGATTTAAAATTTGATGAAGAAAGTGTAGAGAATAATATGTTTTTTGTAAATAAATTATGGAATGCTTCTAGGTTTGTATCTACTAATTTAGATAATATTAGGACAGATATTGATAGTTTGGAAAAAGAAATAAAATCAAACTATAATCAATTAATGTTTCATGAAAAATGGATTTTATCTAGAATAAGAGACCTCTCAGATTTAGTAACTGAGTGAATGGAAAATTATGATTTTTCAGAAGTATGAATAGAATTACAGACTTTTACAAAAAATGAGTTTTGTGATTATTATATAGAAGAATTTAAGTTAACTAAAGATGTTTCTAAATATTGAGATAGAGTAATTACATATGTAATAAATAAATTACTTAAACTATGGCATCCATATATACCATTTGTAACAGAAGAAATATACCAAAAATTATGATTTGAATGAGATTTAATTAGTGCTGATTGGTGATATGTTTCAATAGATAGAAATAATAATATAGAAAGAGATAATAAACTGGTGCTTGATATTATTAAAGAAATAAGAGCTATAAGAACAAATAATAATATATTACCAAACAAAACTATTGGCTTAAAAATATATGCAAAATGAAAAAACGCTGAATTAATTAAAGAAGTAATAGACTTGATTGCATGAATTGTTAAATCTGATGAATACTATTTAGTGGATAAAAAACCTGATGATATAAATTTGGCATTTTGAGTAATAAAAGCTTGAGTTGAAGTTTATGTAGACACTACTAATGCATTAGATTTAGATTTAGAAATTTCTAGATTAAAAGAGCAAATAACTGATACAAAAGAATATATATCAATATTAGATACAAAATTACTAAATGAATCATTTGTAAATAAAGCTCCTGAAAAATTAGTTAGATCAGAAATGGAGAAAAAAGAACAAGCAAAAAATAAACTAGAAAAATTAGAAGAAAAGTTGATAAAATTAAAGAATTAATTAATTTTAAAAAAGTATAATTTCAGTATATACTTTTTTAATTTTTTACTTGATATTTTTATTAAAAAGAATATAAATACAGTAGTTAAAATTAAAAACAATACTATGAAAAATCTAATTATATTATCTATATATTTTGCATTACTATTTAGTAGTTTATCTTCTTATTGATACTTTTACAATAATTATTATAAAGAAAGTATTAATGCTTTTATAAATTCACCAGATCAAGATGATTTGTATGAAATAGTAGATGAATCTGATAGGTATTGTGAACAAGTATATTTAGAAGCTACTAGAAGAAGAGAATATAGCGAAATAGAAAATGCTATTTGTTGAGACTTATTTGCTGTAAAGAAGCAAGAAGAGCTAGATTATGTTACATATATGCTAAAAAATAGAGGAGTTTATTAAAAAACTTCTTTTTTTTGCTTTAAACAAACTTTTTAATATAATATCGCAAACTACTTTTTAAGTTATTATAAATGATTTAATTTGATAAATATATATTTTAAATTACAAAAATATGAAAATAGGTATAGTATGATTACCAAATGTTTGAAAATCTACATTGTTTAATGCATTGACTAGAAATTATTCAGCAGATGCTCAAAACTTCCCTTTTTGTACAATAGAGCCAAATGTATGAATAGTTAATGTACACGATGATAGATTAGAAAAAATCAGAGTATCAGTAGATTGACAAAAAATTATTCCAGCAAATTGTGAATTTATAGATATTGCAGGGATAGTAGAATGAGCATCAAAAGGTGAATGACTTTGAAATAAATTTCTTGCAAATATTAGAGAAGCAGATGCTATATTGCAAGTAGTAAGAGTATTTGAAAATAGTGATATCATCCATGTAGCTTGAAAAGTAGACCCAAAATTTGATATTGAAATAATAAATGCAGAGCTAATATTAGCAGATATAGAAACAGTTACAAAGAGAATATACAGTGATTGAAAAAAAGCTAGAACTGATAAAGATGTAGCTTTTGCAGTAGAAGTGTATAACAGAGTATTAGAAGAATTAAATAAATGAGTATTAGTTCACGATATGTGATTAAAAGACGAAGAATTATTATCACTTAAAGATTTACACTTACTTACAAATAAAGAGTTCGTATACGCTTGTAATGTATCTGAAGATATGATGGATAGTTCAGAACTAGAATTACAACAATTGTTATGACTAGGATCAAATAAAAAAGTTGTTCCAATATGTGCTAAGCTAGAAGCAGATATGATTGATATGACAATAGAAGAAAAAAATGAATTCTTGGATGAAATGTGACTAAAAACTACTTGATTAGATGATTTAATCAAAGCTTCTTACGATGCATTAGGTCTTATGTATTATTTTACTGCTTGAGTACAAGAGGTAAGAGCTTGGACTATTCATAAATGAGATACAGCTCCAAAAGCTGCCGGAGTAATACACACAGATTTCGAAAAATGATTTATAAAAGCAGATGTAGTAAACTGGAAAGATATTACAGAATACAAATGATGGGCATGAGCTAGAGAAGTATGAAAAGTATCACTTCAAGGTAAAGATTACATAGTACAAGATGGTGATGTAATGTTATTTAAGTTTAATAACTAAGAAAATGAATATAATCAAGTACAAAAAATATTTTACTATATAAAAAATTAAAAATATGGATTATTTATTTATGCTTATATGATTTGTTTTACTTATTAAGTGAGCAGATTTACTTGTTGACTGAGCTTCATCTTTTGCAAAAAAATTATGAATATCATCTTTAGTTATATGATTAACAGTTGTAGCATTTTGAACTAGTGCACCTGAATTGGTAGTAAATATTATGTCATCACTTTCTTGAAAAACTGATTTAGCTATATCTAATATATTATGAAGTAATATATCTAATATATTATTGATATTATGATTAACATCAATAATATATCCTATATCAATGCCAACTTCTACTGTAAAAAAAGAAGTACCTTTTCTTATTTTTGTATCTGCTTTATTATTTTGATTATTATTTGATTGAGTATTATCTACTATAGATTCTATGATATTAGTTTTATTTTTTGTATTTTTTCTTTATTATACTTATTCAATTTCTAGAGATATAAATGATGTTGATGAAATAAAAGAAATCAAAAAAGAATGAGATACTATTATTGAATATTCAAAATTAAAATCAATAATATATATTGTACTTTGATTAATGTGATTAATATTTGGTTGAAAACTTATAGTTGATGCAGCTGTTAATATAGCTACAAATTTATGACTACCAATGTCATTTATTTGAGTTACAATTGTTGCTATATGAACAAGTTTACCAGAATTGGCTGCAAGTATAATGGCTGCAATCAAAAAAAATACTGATATGGCAATTGGTTGAATTATATGATCAAATATATTTAATATTCTATGGATATTATGAATTTCAGGATTAATTAATCCATTAAATTGATATAATTGAATGAAATTGGATTTAAGTATGGAATTATTATCTACTATACTTATATTAATTGCTGCTTTTAGTTATCAAAAAAATATATTAACAAGATTTGAATGAAGTTTACTTGTTTTAATATATGTATGATATATATGATATTTGTCATACTTTTTATAATTTTTATATTACTTAAACAAAAAAGACTAGAAATTAATATTCTAATCTTTTTTTATTTTCTTAAATTTCGCTACAAAGAATCATTCAGATTCTACACTAGGTAATATTCTAATAGTTTTACTTACATCTTTTCTATAAACATGTTTTCAAAATCATGCTAATCATTTCTTTGAGTATTTGTAATCTAGATTTATTTCTTGTATTTGTAATTCTGGATAATTAGATAATAGCATATGAACTACTGCTTCATTTTCTTCTGGTGCTAGTGTGCAAGTAGAGTATATCAGAGTTCAGTTATTTTTTAGAAGAGGTAAAACTGAATTTAGAATATCTTTTTGAATATAATAATTTTTATTTATATTTCATTTACTCCAAAATCAGTAAGATTTTTCTCTATTTATATTTATTTTTCATTCTGCACTACATGGTAAATCAGCTATTATATGATCGAAATATCATCTGAAATCTTCATTTTTATTTCATATAAGTTTTGCATCAGATTTTATTACTGCTACATTTCTACATCATTGCCTTTTTAGAGTAAAGTTTAGTTTATCTATTCTTATTTGATTATTATCTACTGCTACTATTTCTCATGTATTTTTTAGAAATGCACTTGCTTGAGATGTCTTACCACCTGGGGCTGCTGTGATATCAAGTATTTTATCAAAATCTCTTATATCTAATAAATCTACAGGTATTTGGCTAGAAATAGACTGAACATATATCTTTCATTGTTTATATATATCTAGTTCCCATAAGTCTTTTTCTACTGCATTATCTAATATATAACCATGTTTTAAAAATTCTACTTTTTTTGTTTCTAATCCAATATTTTTTAAAACTTCTATTATTTCTCTGTCATTAGATTTTAAAGTATTTACTCTGAAACTAGTTTTTCTATCATCACATTCAAATCATGCTTGAATTATTTCCATTTCTTCTTTATTATAAATCTCATTTAATCTATCTATTAATTCTTTTGGTAATTTATTATTCATTATTATTTTTTATTATTTAATTCCTCTAATTCTTCATTTTTTTCTTTTAAATATTGAACAAATTCTTTTCTCTTATATTTATAAATATATATTCAAACTCATATAAAAATTATCATCATAATCGTTCATATATATTCAAGAATTATTTTATAATATTCTACAAATATAACTCATAGTAATATTATAGTAATTGACCGAACTATCGATCATATAATGTTATATAACATAAATTTTGTGCTTTTCATTCACATACTTCAGGCTATAAATGGAAGAAAAGCTCTGGTCATTGGATGAAATTTACCAAATATAATTCACCAAGCTCACCATTTATGTATTCATTTTTTGATATACTTTACTTCAGTAAGTCAAACACCAAACCGATTTCAATATTTTTTAAAAAAATCATCTCAATAATGTTTTCATAGTATATATCATATATAGTTTCAGATGATTGCTCACACAGAAGCAATTATAGCTACGTAAATCAAATTAGTATTACTTATATTTCAGAAAAATCATCATACAATTAACAGGATATTTTGACCAGGAACTACTATTCATAATACTGGAAATGCCTCTATCAAACTACTGGTTCAAGCAATTACATAGTTCCAAAATCACATTCATCATATAATTATTTTCATCCACTCTATAAATGCTTCTATCCATTCTTTTTTAAAAATAGATATCAAAGTCAAAACAAGAGTCAGAGCAATTAATAAAAAATTAATTATTTGGAATAATAATTTTATAATTTTTTTTATAGTTTTTTGTAGCATCAATTAAATAATTATTTTATAATTAAAATATTATTAAATATATGTTTTTTTGCTATTATATCAAATAATATTTTAATTTATTTGATTTTTTTAAAAAATAAATAAAATTAGCAAATTACACAAAATTTATTTTTTTAAATTCGAAAATTGATGGCTATAGATAACAAACCTTTGTGATTGAATCATAATAATTTAATATTTTCAGATAAATGAGTATCAGATTTCCTTTTATTAAGTGATAGAAATATTCACGAGTTTGATAATCAAATACCACTGGATATAGATGAATGTATAGAAGAACATTCTAAAAAAGTTGGGTGAATAATTTCACTTAACTGAGATATTGATGAAAATACTACTACTTGAGATCCATATCATTTGGAATGATATTTTTTAGACTCATGAGAATTTGATGTTGTTGAATGATTGCTAAAATATAGAACAGTTATATTAGAAACTCTATTTTGATATAAATTAGAGATGTCTGTTATTTGAGAATCACATTGCATTAAAATAACAGATATACATAATAATATTGTAGCTTCTGAGATTGTCGCATGTTTACCATTAAAAGATGTAGAAAATATGTATAGATTGGAGGATTCAAAATCTATAAGTATTAATAAAGAATGATATAATCATAAGATTATTAAATACAATTCTGATAGATTATGAGATAAACTAAATACAAAAAATAAACACTGAGTAGATAGATTCTATGCTATTCAACAAGATTTAATAAAATTTTGAAAACCACAATGTAGTTATGATTTTCCAATCGAGTTAGAGCAAGAATTTGATTGAACTAATCATAAAGTCAAATCAGCATGAATAACAGCAATAAAAGCCTTTTCTGTAGAAAATGATATAGATAAAAAAATAATTATTTATTCTCTTCATTGATACAAAAAAAAGTGAGGTATGGTATATTGGGATGCACCTATAGATGATTCAATTATAATTACTAGGAGTATTTTTGATTTAAATAAATTAGGAAATAAATAATTTATTATTAATAATTTATCTTAATACACAGATGGCTGAAGCCATCTGGTGAATATATTTATTATTACTACTTTTCACAGAATGCTTTAGCTTTCTGTGGATATTAATATATATTTTCTTGCAATTTTGATTATTTTCATATTATAGTTGTATAATATTTAATTAATATATTTTTTTATGGATATTTTAAAGCATAGGTACATATATATTTGAGTTTCAGCTGTTTTATTTGTAGTTTCTTTATTTTTATTAATATTTTCTGAATTAAATCTGTGAATTGATATGACTTGATGAATACAATTAGAATACGATTATACTAATTCAGTAGATTTAGATAAAGTTGCATCAGAATTGGAGCTTAAGAGAAAGTCATTATTATCTGATAATAAGGAAGTTATAAATAGTGTAAATGTTTATTCAGTTACTTGAGAAAAAACTATAGCAGTTGTTGTATGATTTCATAATATATCCGATGATATAAAATTGGATGAATTAAAAAAAACATTTAAATCACAAATTTTTGATATAGTTAAATCTCAAGATAATACTGTTATAGAAGCTAAATACATAAATATTGGTAAAACTTTTGGTGATTATATAAAAAAAACAGCATACATCACTTTGGCAATTGCTTTAGTTACAATATCATTGTATGTTGCTTATGCATTTTCATGAATAGCATCATGAGTTTCTACATATTCATTTGCTGTAATTACTATTTTAACATTATTTCATGATATAATAATTTCTACTTGAGCTTTTATTTTTGTATCATTTTTTTTACCGGAGTTTCAAATAGATACTTTTTTTATCACTGCACTTTTAACTATTTTGGGTTATTCAATAAATGATACAATAGTAGTTTTTGATAGAATTAGAAGTAATTTGGATAAATATGTTGGTAAAACATGAAAGAATTCAAAAAATCTTTATGAAATAATTAATTTATCAATATCTGAAACAATTGTTAGAAGTATATATACAAGTTTAACTTTGTTTTTTGTTCTTTTAACTATTTTTATTTTTTGACCTGAGTCAATTAATTGATTTATCTTAGCATTATTATTTGGTACCATATTTGGTACATATAGTTCAATTTTTATTGCTTCTCCACTTTTATATGAAGCTAATAAAAACAAAACATTATCTGTTTATAAAAAAATAGAATATAATCCAGATGATAAAATAGTAGTATAATATACCATGAATAAAACTATCAAAAAAATATATTTGAGTTATATTGAAACAGTATGAAAAAGTAAATTCATTTTTATACTGTTTTTTTGAGTATTTGCCTCTTTTATAGGAGTATATGAACCTATAATTTTTACAAAAATAATTTCAAAAATAGAAGAATATTACCGTACTTGATTATTTGATTCTGATTCTACCATTAAATTAATTATTTTTCGGGCACTATTTATTCTTTTATCAATTATTATCCAATTCATTTATGATTATTATTTAATATGACATACAGCTAATAAAAATTATGTAGATGAATGTAATAAATATACAAAAAAAATAATTCTTATGAATTACTCAGATTTTTTATTAAAAAAACAGTGATGATTATATAAGATTTTTGATAGAGGAACGGATAGTCAAGTTAAATTTTTATATTTTTTCTTTCAAGATATATTAAAAAGTATGACTTGAATTATAATAATTATTACAATTTTGTTTTATATTAACTGGCTTATGACATTAATTGTTTTAAGTATGTTGCCAGTTATGACTTTTTTATGAATATTTTTTATCAAAAAAGTTTCACCTCATCAAAAAGAATTAAATGATAAATGGGACACTATATTTTCTACGATATGAAATTTACTTAGTTGATTTATGTTAACCAAGGCATTAACATTAGAATATACATTTATAAAGAATTTACAAAATAGACTTACAAATATATTACATAAACAGCTTAAAATAAATAAATATTGGAGTATTTCAACTATTTATACAAATATGGTTGTTATGATATCTAGAATTTTAGTATTATGATTTGGTGTTTTTTTTGTTATAAATCAAACATTATCTTTTTCTGAATTATTTTTGTTTTTTTCTTATATTTGATGGATCTATTTCCCACTTTGATATATTTTTTCTAGATTTAAAGAAGCAACAGAATATTTAGTATGAATTGAAAAATTACATGAAGAATTTGATGATTTAGAATCTGAGGAATTATTAGTAGGAATAAAAATAAGTAATGTTGTTTGAAATATAGAATATAATAATGTAGCTTTTAAGTATTCTGGTAAAAAAAATATATTTAAGGACTTGAATTTTAAAATTAATTCATGAGAAAAAATAGCTTTTGTTTGAAATACATGAGCAGGTAAATCAACTATTGTTAATTTATTACTTAGATTTTGGGATTTGGAGAATTGAGAAATACTACTTGATTGAATAAATATTAACAAAATATCAAAAAAATCGCTGAGAAGTCACATATGAATTGTTACTCAAGATGTTAGTTTATTTAATGATACTATTAAAAATAATTTACTTTTTGTTAATCCAAATGCAACAGATAAACAATTGGAAAAATGTTTAAAATTAGCAGAAGCAAGTTTTGTATATGAATTCAATGATTGATTAGATACTCTTATATGAGAAAGATGATTGAAACTAAGTTGATGAGAAAAACAGAGACTTAGTATAGCTAGATTATTCTTGAAAAATCCTGAGATTTTGATACTTGATGAAGCTACAAGTGCTTTGGATAATAAAACAGAAAAACTAATACAAAAAGCACTAGATAATCTAATGAAATGAAGAACATCTATAGTAATAGCTCACAGATTATCTACAATACAAAATGCCGATAAAATATTTATGATAGAAAATGGTAAGATAGTAGAGCAATGAACTTATACTCAATTAGTAGAAAAAAAATCCAGGTTTTATGAATTATCTAATCCTGAACATTTAATATTAAATTAATACTTTATGATTAAACATCTATGAATAATTATGGATTGAAATCGTAGATGGGCAAGTAGCAAATTTCTTCCATCTATAGCATGACACAAAGCATGAGCTGATAATGTCAGAAAAATTACAGAATTAGTTTCAGATCATTGAATAAAATACTTGACTCTTTGGGCATTATCGACTGATAATCTAAAGAAAAGAGATAAAGATGAGGTAGAATGAATAATAAAACTTATAAATAACATAGAGTCGTTTTTAGCTGAAATGGTAGATTTGGATTTGAGATTTGAAACTATTTGAAATATAGAAGAATTACCAGAAGAATCACAAGTAATTCTTAAAAGAGTAAAAGATAATACAAAAAATAATAAGTGAATTACTCTTGTTATAGGACTTATTTATGGTTGACAAGATGAAATAGTAAGAGCAACTAAACAAATAATTAAAGCATGAATAAATCCAGATACTTTAACTAGAGAAGAATTTAGAAAATATTTGGATACAGCTAATTTTCCTATTCCTGATCTGATTATTAGAACAGGTTGAGATATAAGACATTCAGGTTTTTTATTATATGATTCTGAATATAGTGAATACTATTTTACTAATAAAACTTGGCCAGAATTTAATGATAAAGAGCTTAATTTAGCGATAGATTATTATAATAAATCAAAGAGAAATTTCGGTAAATAATATAATTTTTTACTTTTATTTGATATATTATTAAAAATAATTAAAATCCAATCTATTTTAACCAGTTTAAAACAAGCTTATCTGCAATCTACATAAATATGTTACCAACTTGGTATGATGAATACAAAAAAATAATTGATGAATCTATAGATAAATATTTAGATTTATATTTTACTAGAGAAGAATTAGTAAAATGATTAGTTCAATTTAAAGAAGCAGTTTTCTATTCAGTTAAATGAGGTAAAAGAGTTAGAGCTATATTAGCTCTAGAATTTTACCTGATTTTTACTTGAAAAAAAATCAGTGAATTAAAATTCAACGATGACATTATATTGTATTGTATTTCTTTAGAATTATTGCATGCATATAGTTTGGTACATGATGATTTACCATGTATGGATAATGATGAATATAGGAGATGAGAATTAACAGTGTGGAATAAGTATTCTGAAAATACAGCTGTTTTAGTATGAGATTTATTAAATTCTATGTCATTTGAAATATTATCAGATTTAAGCGATGATGTTGATGTAAAAATAATACTATGATACTATGGTAGATCTGTATGACTTTTTGGTATGCTTGGAGGTCAAGTACTTGATTTATATTACGAGAATCATTTTGAACAATTAGATTTGGTCAAATTGATTGATGTACATAATAAAAAAACTGGTACTCTCATAGAAGCATCAATTGTATGATGAATAATAATATCTGATAAATTCGATGATATTAATAAATACATGGAATTTTGAAAAAAAATATGATTAGCATTTCAAGTAAAGGATGATTTATTAGATGTTACATGATCATTATCGCAAACAGGGAAAAGTGTATGATGAGAACATAAATGATTTGTATATTTCTTATGAGAAGAAAAATCAAAAAATTACTTAGATCAATTAATAAAAGATTGTCATGATTTGATAATACCTTTGAATTCTGATAAATTAAATTTTTTGGTTAGCTATATTTGAAATAGGAATAAATAAAAAAATGATTTCATTTATGAAATCATTTTTTTATTTATTTACTTATTTTTTATTATTTTATCTATCAAACCATATTCTAGTGCTTCTTCAGCAGTCATAAAATTATCTCTATCACAGTCTTTTTCTACTTGTTCTACTGTTTTACCAGTGTGTTTTGCAAGTATTCTGTATAGTCTATCTCAGGTTCTGATTATATGTTCAGCTGCAATTCTGATGTCAGTAGCTTGTCATTCTGCTCATCATAATGGTTGATGAATCATTATTTCACTATGTGGTAGAGCAAATCTCTTTCATTTTGTTCATCATGCTAATATAATTGATCACATAGATGCAGATAATCAAATAGATACAGTATGTATAGGACAAGATAAGTATTGCATTACATCATATATAGCTAGTCATGCAGTTACATGTCATCCAGGAGAATTTACATAAAGAGTGATTGGAGCTTTTGAATCTGCTTTTTCCAAGAATAATAATTGAGCAATTACAGTATTTGCTACTATACTATCAATAGCATCTCACAAAAATACAATTCTATCTTCAAGTAATCTAGAATATATATCATAAGCTCTTTCTCAACTTGGAGTTTTATCAATAACAGTAGGAATTAATGTATCAGTAATAATTTTATTAACATTTTTCTTTCAGTAAAACATATTTTGTATTTAATATTTTAAAATATATGTCAATTATATATGTATATATAATTATATCAAATTTTTTGTGAATTTTTCATAACTCTATCCTGTATCCTTTCTCTTACTTAAGAGAAAGGGGCTACAAATAATAATTTATTGGTCCTCCCTCTATAAAGTAAGAGAGGGAATTTATCCGAATGTGTATCCTGTGGACAAGGGTGAGTTATGTAAATATGATTTATTTTTTCTTGTAATTATGTAAAATATAATTATTATAGCTAAATATTAACCAATAAAAATTAAAATTGTTATGATAGAAAATTTATTATTCCCAGATATAAATGAGACACCAGAAGATATTATAAGTAAATATCCTAGAAGAAATCCCCTAACTGTTGTGACTAGAATAGCTCCTTCTCCTACAGGATTTTTGCATATTTGAGCAGTATATTCTGCTATGCTAGATAAGATAATTGCATATAAGAATAATTGAGTATTTTTTTTAAGAATAGAAGATACTGATCAAAAAAGAGAAGTAGAATGAGCTGCACATAAATATGTAGATATACTTAAACAATTTTGATTAATTTTTGATGAGGGACCAGTAGGGGAAGATTATAAAGATGTATGAAATTATTGACCATATACTCAGTCTCAAAGAGAAAATATTTATAAAGTATTTATAAAAGATTTAGTAAAAAAATGACTTGCATATCCTTGTTTTTTAACTGAGCAAGAAATTACTCAAACAAGAGAAATACAAGAAGCATCAAAATTACCAACAGGTATTTACAAAGAATATTCTCCATGGAGATTTGCTACAGATGATGAAATAATAAAAGCTTTAGATGAGAAAAAAGAATTTGTTATTAGACTTAAATCAAAATGAGAAATATCTAGAAAAATAGATTTGCTAGATATTATAAAATGAAGGATAACTAGTTGAGAAAATTTCCTAGATATTGTTATATGCAAAAGTACAGGTATCCCTACTTATCATTTTGCACATTTGATAGATGACTATTTGATGTGAACTACTCATGTAATCAGATGAGACGAATGGTTTGCATCACTTCCATTGCATCTAGAATTATTCAATATGATGTCTTGGCAAGCACCTAAATATGCACATTACTGACCGCTTGTGAAACTAGATTGAAATGGTAAAAGAAAACTCTCAAAGAGAAAAGATCCAGAAGCTGATGTAGAATACTATTTCAAAGCATGATACTTGATTGAATCTATTCTTGATTTCTTATCAAATATTATCAATTCAGGATTTGAAGACTGGAGAAAACAAAACCTAAATACTTCATATTTAGATTATGATTTCAAGTTTGAAAAGATAAATACTGCGTGAGCATTAGTTGATATGGATAAATTGAACTGGGTTAACTCAGTCATAATAAAAAATATGGAAACAGATAAATTGTATGAAAAATTTATCAGATATTTGGAAAATTATGATGTAGATTTATTATCAAAATTATCTTATTACCCTGAAGAATATAATAAAAGAATTCTAGGTGAATTAAAAACAAAGATTAGAAAATTTGATGAATTCAATGAAAACTCATTTTTCTTTTATACAGATTCTAATATTCCAACTCATGAGATGCTTTTAAACGAAAAGATGAAAATAACAGATTTAGATACTGTTAACAAAGCATTAAATATTGCAATCGATATTTTGAAATCTAGAACAAGTGATTTTGAATCTATAAATGATGTAAAAGATATATTTGTAGAAAAAATAATTGAAGCAGATATGAAAAATGGTCAAGTATTATGGCCAGTTAGATGTGCACTTAGTGGAGAACTATTTTCCCCATGAGCTTTAGAATTAATTTATATATTGTGAATTGAAAAATCAATAAACAGAATAGAAAAAGTATTAAAATATATATAATATAATTGTCAATATATTTTTAACATTTAATCTTGAAATTTATAGTATTTTATAGTATAATTAGAATGATTTTAAAATATAATTTAGAAAAAGATGAATTTCCAATCACTTAAATGAATGATTGAATCAATCATAGTATCTTATAAATGTCCAGAATGTTCAAGCGAAGTAAATGAAACTAATATAGATATTATTTGAGCAGCTTGATCTACAATTAATATAGATATAGAATGTTTTAATTGTGGTAAACATTCTATGATAAAAACAGAGATATTATCTCTAGAATTATCAAATAAATGATTGAATCAAGAAAATATAGAAAAAATAAAAAAATCTCTTATTGCATTGAATGCAAATTTAATATCTAAACAGTCTATTATAAAGGATGATATTATTGTTAATCTAAATAAAGATTTAAAAAAAGAGCAATTTAATGTTACTGATTTATTCTGAGATAATAATTAAAATTGATTATTTTAAAAAATAAAGTATATTTACAAAAATATACTTTATTTTTTAATTTGTTTCATGATTAAAAAAATATTTATTATTTTGATATTATTGATTATTATACTTTATGTATATATTAATAATAAATCAAAATACAGATATAATGTATCTAATGAATCGTTCTCAAAATTTGATTGAATAAATGATTTTTCTGAACATTTTATTCATTGATTACATATAACAAAAGCAAAAATAGATTCAATTAGAGAGACTTTATTTAAGACAAAAAAAACATATGAAGAAGTAAAAAATTGATATGAAGAAGTCAAAACTACTTATGAAGAAATTAAGACTACAATAGATGAGACTAAACAAACAATAGATAAAGCAACATGAGCAATAAATACTACAAGGAATATAATAGAAGGTATTAATGAAATAACAGAAAATTTTACAAATACTGGAACTATTACAAATACTTGAATAACTAATTATTAATTATGCTAAATGATATTAATTTTATGAATATCGCATATGAGATTGCAACTTGATCAAAATGCGTATCAAAACATACTTGAGCTGTAATTGTAAAAGAAAATAGAATATTGTCTACAGGTTACAATGGCACTCCAGCTTGATATATAAATTGTTGTGATTATTGGAAGTGAGAATATACAAAAGACCATCATGACTGGTCTTATAAATACGAAATACATGCTGAAATGAATGCTCTTATTTGGGCAGCTAGAAATGGTATTAAAATAGAATGAGCAACTCTGTATTCCACTTATCAGCCATGTTTTGACTGTACTAGAGCTATAATTGCTGCTTGAATAAAAAGAATAGTTTATAAAGAAAAATACAAACACTATACATGAGAAGAAGCAGAAAAATTTATAAAAGATTGTGGATGAGAATCAATACAAATACATTAACCACAAAACAAAGGGCTGAAGCCCTCTGTTGAACATACAAATCAAAAGAATTATTTAGCTTTCTGATTTTTCTTAACACATGTGTACTTTGGTTCTAACCCATCCCTCTTCACAGCGTTACGAGTACTTCCCTTGGAAAGGGAAGAAAATTTTCTGCCCCTTTCAGGGGGGGCGCCCCGAAGGAAGTACTCTTGGGGTATACCCCGCAGGGGGGTAGGGGTAGATACATTTCAACAAAGGGTTTTAACCCTTTGAAATACTTATATAGAAAAATAAATAATGACACTTAGAAAATATTATATACAGACATTTGGATGTGCTATGAATCAAGCTGATAGCGAAAAAATCAATATGATTTTACTACAGTCAGGTTTTGTGAAAATAAATGATTGGAAAGATGCAGATTTAGTGATTTTTAATACATGTTCAGTTAGACAAAAATGAGAAGATAGAGTTTTTGGTATGCTTACAGATATCAGTAGAGAAAATAAAAAAAATAAAAAAAATATTCTAGTTTGAATTACAGGTTGTATGGTGAGAAAGACTTGAATTGATGCTAAATATTTAAATGATTACAAAAGAGATAAAAACAAAGCTAAGAATATTACACTAGTAAATAATGATAGTGCAATTTTTAATAATGATGATAAATTATTTCCTAGATCAGAATGAAAACTAGATTTCACACTTAGAATAGAGGATACTAAATATTTACCATTAATATTGACTCATATATTAAAAGAAGCTATTTGAAATGATTCATCATTTGATGACTATTTGAAATCAAAACAACTTAGAGAAAATCCAGCACAAGCTACAATCATAATTCAAACTGGATGTGATAATTATTGTACATTTTGTATTGTGCCTTACACGAGATGAAAAGAAAATAGTAGAAGTATAGAAGATATAGTAAATGAAGCAAAAGAAGCTGTAAAAAATGGTGCAAAAGAGATTACTTTAGTAGGTCAAAATGTAAATTCATACGGTAAACAATGGGTAGATAGAAAATATTGGAATGAAGAAAAAGGAAAGTGGAATATAAAACCTCTCTCTTGTCCACAGGATACACCTTCGGCTAAATTCCCTTCTCCTTATCAGGAGAAAGAGGCTACATGTTTTAAATCACCATTTAGGCAACTTTTGGATGAAATAAATAAAATAGAATGATTGGATAGAATCAGATTTACTAGTTCTAATCCTCATGATATGACTCAAGATATATTGGATGCTCATTTTGAATTGGATAAGATGTGTAATTACTTACACTTTGCATTACAATCTGGTTCTGATAAAATGCTTAAAAGAATGAACAGAAAACATAGTTACAATGATTTCAAGAAAATGATTGAATACTTAAGAACTAGAGATCCATATTTTTCTATTTCTACTGATATAATCGTTTGATATTCATGAGAAACAGAGGAAATGTTTCTAGAAACTGTAAAAGCATTTGAAGAATGTGAATTTGATTTTGTTTTCAATGCTAGATATAGTGTGAGGAAATGAACAATCGCTGAAAAAATATATCCAGATGATATAAGTAATGATACAAAAGCTGAAAGATGGCATAAATTAAATGATTTATTATTAGAATCTGTAACTAAAAGAAATACTGCAATGATATGAAGTGTAGAAAAAATACTTATTTCATGAGAAAAAGATGAAGAATATTTCTGAAGAACTAGGAATTTCAAAGAAATATATTTTCCAAAAGTAAAATGAGTAAATATATGAGATTTAGTAGATGTAAAAATAACAGAGTTACACAGATATGTACTTTTAGGAGAATATATTGATATTTAAAATGATTATACATAATTTGTAAAGTCATTTTTTTTTGCATAATCTAAAAAATAGATAGAATTGTAAAGTTTAATATATAATATCAAGCTATGATAAAATTAATAAAAATACTAGCTACTCTATTAATGATTGTTGTTTTTTATGTTGCTTTAGTAAAAGTGTATCCAAATATATGAACTTCAATAGATGAATTAACATGAACTAATTTTAATAAAAATGTATTATTAAAATCAGATGATGTTTTAAACGGTGTATCATGAATAAAATGAGATACTGATAGTTTGATTGACTGAGTAGGGTCAAATACCAAAAACAGATCAAGAGAATTACAAAGAGATTTAGATTGAATGGATGGTAGATAAAATTTTTTCAAATAAAATAAAAGTGTAGAAATTTCTACACTTTTATTTTATAGTTAGTTTGAATATTTCTCTTCATACTAATTGTTTATCCCTTTTATATAGTAAACTTCCAGCTTTAGTAGCAGATATTTCTGAATAATATGCTGGATACATTGATTCGATATTACAATATTTTTTTAGCAAATCATATATTTCAATAAAATATATGTATTTTCATTTCATTTCCCAGAAAGGAAAACATATTACCAGATTTCATGAATATTTTATCTTTTTTAATCATTCAAAGAATCTATCATACAATTCTAGTAATGATTTTTTTTGTTTGTCTATTCTATCTAGTGAGATATTATTTTGAGTCATTACTTCTCACAAATATCACTCTGTTACTATTGAGTCAACTCCTTTTTTGAAAAATTCTGATTCTTCTATAAATTTTGCATTCAATTTGACTATTTCTAGATTTTCTAATTTAATATCTTCATTATTACAAAAATTAATTATATTATTTTTCGTATGTTCTACCATTTTTTCATTCAAATCACTACCATAAACTGACTTATTTCACATCAAAATAGATTCTATCAATACCGTTCATAATCATACAAATGGGTCGTATATTACATGTTGATTGTCGGTTTTAACCCATCCTCCTTCGGGTACTTCCCTTGCCCTAAAGGATACACCTTCGGATAAAAAGGGAAGAGTAAAAGATGCAATGTTTATCATCATTTGACACAATTTTGGAGGTAGCATACCAGTCTGCATATCTCTGTCTTTTTCATAGTCTCTTTTTGAATAGTTGAATATATCTTGTATCCAAATAGTTTTTCAGAAAAAATAATTCCCTAATTTTTCTTCCCTAATATTAGACCACCCCCTAGCCCCCTCCTTAGTAAGGCGGGGGAATATAAGGTTGTAATCTGTTTGAGATTTCAATAATTTTTCTCATAGTATTTGTGCTGAGCTTAGATTTTGAAAATCCTTGTTAATAAATCTAGATGATACTCACAATTCTTTTAGTTCTTTTTTAATTCATACTAATATTGATTTCAGATTTTTCTTTTCTCAAAAAATACTTATTCAGTACTTAAATTTTCATTCATATCATTCAGCTTCACTAGCTACACTTGAGTTAACTATTTCTACTACTTTGATAGTTCATCATAGATTGTTAGCTTTTTTTAAAACTTCTTCTTTATCTAAATTTTCTAATATTAAAAAATCATTACTTAAATAAACAGTCTTCCCAAGTGGAAAAACTACTAATATTTCTGCAACACTTAGTTTATATTCTCTACCCAATTGAAATCAAATCATATTTTATCCTTATAGTGTATTATTCCCCCCTCCTTACTAAGGAGGGGGTTAGGGGGTGGTCTGTTGCCTTGATAAGCTGGAGGATAAGTTGACTTAGTTATTTAGACCTAATTTTTCAACAATCACACTATGAATATTTTCTATAGTATCATTTGCTGATACTTCTATTATTTTTCATTCTTTTTTTTGTATTTCTACTATTGGAAGAGTTTTATCTTCGTATTCTTGTATTCTTTTAATAACTGCTTTTTCATCTTTATCATCTTCTCTTTTTACTAATTCTTCTCCCGTTTTTGGATTATGAGTAGTTCAAGATATAAATGTTTCACCAGTAGTTTTATCAAACATTCTACCTAAAAGTCTTGCTTTTGCTTTTTCTACTGATAAGTCAAAGAATAATACTTTATAGTCTGGTAATATTCTATCAAATATTGCTTTATTCCATTCGTTTCTAATAAATCAATCATATATTATTTTTTCTGATGTTTGATTTTTTAGGACATTTTCCATTATTTCTTTTCATAAATCTGAATCAACTTGAGCTCATGATTCAATTATTTGTTTCACTTTGTTTCAAAGCTCTGATCATGATGCAACTAATTTTCTGAATTCGTTTCACATTTCAAGTAATGTAAAACCATATTTTTCTACCAATAATCTAGCTTGTGTTCATTTACCACATCATTGGATTCATGTAAAAACTATTTTCATTTTATATTGTTAAGTTTAATTATGCTATTCCTATCCTGAATCCTTTCCTTTACATAAAGGAAAGGGGCTCAATAAATTAATTGTAGCCTCCTTCCTTTTTGATAAAAGGAAGGAATTCAAGGATGGAATAGTAAAGTGTTTTAATTATATTTTGTGAGAGTAATAAGCCGGATTCTGTATCTAGGTATCAATCTATCTAGGCCTACAATCACTCATAGGCTCGAGCTGAGTATCCCGCATTATAGCAATAGAGGTATTAACTTTAATGCGCGACCATTCCCATTGCATCACACACAGTTTACCATCACACCGTAGTGTAATCATCTGTAGCTTGATTATATTCACACACTGTAAACAATGCAGTAAATATAATAAACACCAAATGACTTTTCATCTTTCTCCCGCTAAAGCGGGATAGTATAGTTTCTGTGGCACTAGTGGTATTCAAGTTTTATTTATTATATACTTAAACCGAAGTCGTTATCTTCTGTGCTTTCCTCATGATGTCCAGACTTTCCTCCCTTCTTCGCATAAAGCTACGAAGGGTAGATACCTGCTCTCACAAAATGTATTATACATAAAAATCTTTTTTTTTCTAATTTATTTTTAAAAAAAATAATCTAATGAGCCTCTTTCTCCTGATAAGGAGAAGGGAATTTAGCCGAAGGTGTATCCTGTGGACAAGTGAGAGGTTAAAAAACTTCTTATTGTGCCAATTAATTGTACAAGAAACTATTGCTATTTAGTAAATTATAGTTATAAATTATTTATTAAAAACATATTAATTGAATAATAAAATTTAATATAAAGTTTTTACTTAAAATGTTAAAAAGTCATTTTAGTGTATGTATAGTAAAGCAACTACTATGTTGTTTACATTTTTTAAACATAAAAAGCAGTCAAGGGGAAATTATACTTTGACTAATGTTTTTATTTAACTAAACTATTTATAGTTAAACAAGAGAAAAATACAAATAATACAAGCTGAGTAAACAGAAAAACAACTGATATAATGACTAATCTAGAAAATATTTTATAATACATTTAATAATCTAAAAATGCAAAAACAATTTAAACTTAAAAATATTGTAATAAATATTATCGATACAGTAAAAAAACAAGACTTCTTGGTATATTTTAGAAAAATCACAATTACTGAAATAAATGAAAAAGAAATAGTTTTTTGAGTTGTTTCTTCATTTATGAAAGATAATCTAGAAGCTAAATTTTACAACGATATTTTTAACGCTGCTAAATTAGAAGTTAGAGATTTAGAAAAAATATCTTTCGTAGTAGATCAAAATATTGATAATCCTTCTAATACTGATGTTGTTGATTGTGCTAAATTCTTAAATGAAATAGCTAAAACTAAAAAATCTAAAAAAACTGGTGAAAATGATGAAGATTCTCACCATCAAGAAATTACAAGTACTAAATCAGTAAATGATAGATACAATTTATCAAATTTCATCGTATGATCTGATAACCAATTAGCATACTCTGCTTGTGAAGCTGTATGTAGAAATCCAGGTAAATCATACAATCCACTATATATTTATGGTGATGTATGATTGGGTAAAACTCACTTATTACAATGAGCTTGAAATGAAATAATCAAAAAATTTAAAGATAAAAAAATAGTGTATACTACAGCTGATAAATTCATTACAGAATATGTATCTGCAGTTAAAAAAAGAAGTATAGAAAGACTTAGACAAAAATATAGAGAAGTAGATGTGTTAATAATAGACGATGTACAATTTCTAGCTAAAAAAGAACAAACTCAAAATGAATTATATAATATTTTCAATATATTATATGAATCAAGTAAACAAATAATTATATCATGAGATAGGGCTCCAAAAGAATTAGAAAATCTAGAACCAAGACTAAGAAGTAGATTTGAATGGTGAATAACTGTTGATATAGGTAGACCTGATTTTGAAACTAGACTTGCAATATTACAAGAAAAAGCTAGAAATAATGAATTTATGATTCCTCAAGATGTAGCTGAATTTGTAGCTGCAAATGTAACTGAAAATGTAAGAGAATTAGAATGAGTATTAAATCAAATGATAGCTGAATATGAATTATCATGAAATACTCCTACATTGCCAAGAATAGCTGAAAAATTAAAAAAATTAAGTTTTACAACTGATATTTTAGGAAGTGTAAAAGTACCACAAAAAACTACAATCAAATCTTATGAAGATATTATTAGAAAAGTAGGTGAACATTTCGGTATAGAATTTGAATGAATTGTAGGTCAAAATAGAAAAAAAGAATTCATGATCCCTAGACAAGTATCTATGTATTTATTAAAAACAAAAATGCATTATACATACGAAAGAATCGGTAATATATTCTCTGGTAGAAATCATGCTGCTGTATTATATTCTTGCAATAAATTAGAATGATTATTGAAGAAAGACCAAGGATTATTACATGATGTAAATGTTATTAGAGATAGTATGTGAATATAAAAAATATATTTAAAAACCCCTCCTTACCTCCCCTTGTCAGGGGAGGAATTTTTATTAATTAAAGGAAATTATTAAAAATGGAAAACAAAATAAATGACATATTGAGTGAACTAGATAAAAATGTTGATTTAAGACATACATATATACCAAAAAAAATCAAAGCTTTTGTTGTAGTATGAAACACAGTAAAAGATATAAAAAAATGATATAAAAATGATGCTGATGTCTCTTGAGATAAGTATATAAAATTGTATCCGACAAATACTTACAATTTTGATTCTTTTACATTTGATGATTTAGAAGATATTGATTTGAATAAAGATACTAAAGATAAAAAAATATCTTTAAGTAGTTTTTATAGTGATTTAAAAAATGAAAAAGAAACAAGTAATGATATAGATTTATCTGATAAAAAACTAAATAATAGTTATAAGTATTCTAATAGATTATTTAATAATCTAAATAAATATTTAAAAGTAGCTTCTAAATTTAGTAGATTTAAGAATAATTTTATTCATACTAAACCAATAAATTTAGATAACACAGATAAAATAATTGATTTAAATAATAATCCTATAATTAATACTGTAGATTTTTTTGATAAACATTATATATTTACGAAAAAATTTTTCAAAAAAGCATCAATAATACTACTAATAATATTTGCTTTAGCATTTTTTAATAAATATATTATTGAAAATAAAATAAATTCATGATATGAAAAATTATTATCAATCAAAGATAATTCATGAGATATAGATTTTATTAAAAAACAAGTAAAACAATCTCAAGATGATTTCAAGATATGAGTAATATTATTCACTCCATTTTTATTATTACCTTTAGATGATATAAATAATTGATACTATGTTCTTATATGATGAAGAGAATTATCAAAAATACTAACTATTTGACTAGAAATATTTGATAATACAAATAAATATATAGTAGATAATTGATGAGTTGAGAATATTAAAATAACAAGTTTATTATTAGACTTGAGAAATGATTTTAATAAAATAATGATATTATTATATAAAACTATTGTTTATTATGATAATATAAGTGAATTACCAAATAAAGATCTGAATAATAAATTTATAATTGCTAAAGATAAGTTAAAAAAATCGTATAAATTATTAAATATACTAAACAAGGATTTTGATGTATTTTTAAATTTATTATGACAAACTAAAGACAAAAAATATTTATTAGTTTTCCAAAACAATGATGAAATAAGACCTACATGATGATTTATATGAAGTGTTGCAACTCTAACTCTTAGAAGTTGAAAAGTGATAGATTTAGTAAAAGAGGATGTGTATTCATATGAATGGGATATAAACAAAGTAATGACTATAAAAGATCCTGCACCTGAATGATTGAATAAAATAACTAAAACGTTTTGATTTAGAGATTCAAATTATTTTGTAAGTTTTGAAGATAGTTCTAATAGTATTAAGTCATTTTTAGATAGAATAAATAGAGATATAGATTGAATAATTTACATAAATCAAAATACAATCTTGGACTTTTTAAAGTATACTTGATGAGTAAAATTTGAACAAATAAATGAAACTATTACTGAGCAAAATTTTTCACTTATTATTTCTACTCTTGTAGAAGCAAAAGTATTCAAAGTCTGAGCATTATGAACACCTAAACAAATATTATTTGATTTTGCTAATGTATTTTTTTGAATATTAAAAGAAAAAAAAGATTATTATGCTTATATTGATATAATATTAAAAAATATTAAATCTAGAGATTTGGTAATTTATTCATTTAATCCAGAAGAAAATAATCTTTTATGGAAGTTGTGATTGAATTGAAAAATTAATTACATGTCTACTATGGATTTCGCATATCCTGTTTACACATCAGTATGATGAAATAAATCTGACAGATATATACAATTAAAATATACAAAAAATATTATAAGAAATCCAGATTGTAGTATAGATACAAATTTGAATATTATAAGATCTCATGAGTTTTCAAAAGAAGAAGAACAAAAAGTAAATGAACTTCTAGATAATCATTCTGTAACTGATAAAGTAGATGTAATAAATATTCAATGAAGAGGAGAAAATAAAGCATATGTAAGAGTACTATTACCAAAAGAAGCAATAATAGAACAAAATGAGTGAATGAATATAATTCAATCAGAAACATATCAAATGGTAGATTATTATCACGATACTAGATTGCTAGAAATAAAGAATTTTGATATAAAATACAAGATACCAAATTCAAAATGTGAAAACTACAAATTCAAGATATACAAACAACCAGGTATAAGGACTTATGATTTAGAAATAAATGATAAAGATAATACATTTAGAGAAGAGGATATCGAGGGGGATTATGTGTATTAATAATTTGAATTACATATTTAATACACAAGAAGAAAATAGAATTATTAATATTATTACAATTGATGATATTAATAAAAAATCTTAGGAAATTCAAAAACCAATATTCATCCGAATATTGGTTTTTTTATATCATGAACGTTTCGAGTTCATCCATGTTTGCACCTCCTCTAATGGTATATGCTTTGATTCAATCTCATTTGATATGAACAGTAGGTCGTTCTCGGATAGTTGATCATAACCATGATTTTCTATCTTTTTACGAATTCTTGCTAATCTATGAGTACTATGATGTAACGATTTTTTTTTGTTTTTCATTTTAACCTCCTATAATTTTATACAATGGTTAAAAGATTAATAAATAGATGAAATATCATTATTATTATCAATAGATAAAATAAAATAGTTTGAGTATTCAAACTATTGTATTATAAATAATATTTTAAAAAAGAAAAGTTTTTTTGTTTCATCTACTTACTCATAGTTAATATTTTCATAACTTAAGTACTTTCTATTGTAAAAACTAATAAAATAAGTATAAATATAAAAATTTACAATTTATATTACAAATATGTTACAAGATTTGAAAAAAATATTTGCTTTAGATAATCCTGCTAGATTATTATATCACAAAGTGAGAGCTATAATTGCTAACTATTATTATGGTTTTCCTAGTAGAGCTATGACTATTATATGAGTTACTTGAACAAATGGTAAAACAACTACTTGTAATATAATAGCGAAATGATTGAGATGAACATGAAAAAAAGTATTTATGTTTTCTACTGTAAATATTATTATAGGTGATAAAGAGTATCAAAATGATACAAAAATGACTTCTCCAGATGTATTTGAATTACAAAGATTATTAAAAATAGCAAAAAAAGAGTGATGTGAAATAGCAGTTATAGAAACAGCAAGTCATGGAATAAAGATGAATAGGATTTGGGGACTAGATTATGATATTGCAGTATTAACAAATATTACTCAAGATCATCTAGATTTGCATAGAACTATGAAAGATTATGTAAATACAAAATTACTATTATTCAAAAAACTTATTACAAATAAAAGAAAACCAGGTATCAAAAAAACAGCAATAATAAATCTAAATAGTCAATATTCAGATTTATTTATGGCTGAAACATTTGATAGTCTTTACTCTTATGGTATTTGAAAAAATGCTAATTTAGAAGCAAAAAATATAAAAAATTCATGACTAATAACTAAATTTGAAGTAACTGTTCCATCAGATAAAATACAAGTAGAAACTAAGTTGATAGGAGATTTCAATATTCAAAATATACTTGCTGCAATATGAGTATTTATTAGTCTATGAATTAAGTGAGAAGAAATAACTAGAATAATTAAATTGATAAATTGAGTACCAGGTAGGATGGAAACAATTGAAAATAATGAATGATTTGAAGTAATTGTAGACTATGCTCATACACCCGATGCACTAGAAAAAGTATTAGAAACAATTAGGTGATTCACAAGTGTATCTAGAATCATCACTGTTTTTTGAGCTACTTGAGATAGAGATAGAACAAAAAGACCAATCATGTGAGAAATAGTATCTAGATTGTCAGATGTAGTAATATTGACTCAAGATGATGATTATAGTGAGAAAATAGAACAAATAATAAAAGATGTATTACCATGAATAGAGAGAAAACAGTGAGATGATTTCTGGATAATTCCAACCAGAAGAGAAGCTATTCAAACAGCATTATTGATGGCTAACAAATGAGATGTAGTACTCGTAGCATGAAAATGAGATGAACATGTTATGGTAACTAATAACTGACTAGTAAAATGGAATGATAAAGAAGTAATAACAGAAATTCTTAAATGAATCGATGATAATAAAATAGTATAGAGTATAAAGCTAAATAACCCACCTTTGTCCACAGGATACCACCCTACGGTCATAAATTTCCTCCCTAAAATTAGGGAGGAAGGCTGCATTTAGAATAATTGTAGCCCCTTGCCCTTATCTAAGGGAAAGGATTCAGGATAGGGTTAAAATATTAATTAACCATAGCCCATGTCATTATATCTAAAATATAGACCAGCCGATTTTAAAAACTTAGTATGACAATCATTTGTAAAAGATACTTTGCAAAAAGCAGTATCTGATAACAAAACTGTATGAGCATATTTATTATGCTGACCTAGATGAACAGGTAAGACTTCTACAGCTAGAATTATAGCAAAAGCTATTAATTGTGAGAATCCACAAAATTGAAATCCTTGTTTGCAGTGTAGTATTTGTAGAGATTTTGCAGATGAGAGACTTATGGATATTATAGAAATAGATGCTGCAAGTAATACTTGAGTAGATAATATAAGAGAAATAATAGAGAGAGCACAATTCCAACCTAGTAAAACTAAGTACAAGATATATATTATTGATGAGGTGCATATGCTGAGTAAATGAGCATTTAATGCACTATTGAAAATATTAGAAGAACCACCGAGTCATGTGAAATTTATCCTAGCAACAACTGAAACACATAAAGTACCAGAAACAATCATATCTCGTTGTCAGAGATATGATTTCAAAAGAATATCAAATACAGATGTAAAAGAGAGACTCGAATATATAGCTAATGCTGAATGAATAAAAATTGACGAAAAATCTATAGAATACATAATAAAAAATAGTGCAGGATGACTGAGAAATGCTATTTCACTATTTGAACAATTGATTTTTGATTCTGAACTAAGCTATGAAAATATAGTAAAAAAACTAGAAATAGTAGATGAAGATATTATATCTACATTTTTAGAAAAATTAATAAACAAAGATGCAAAAGTAATAGATATATTTGATAAAAGTATTGATGATGGTAAAAATATTAAGCTATTTTTCAAGGAATTGATATATTTCACAAAAGCAAAAACACTAAATGAAATCAGACTCAGCAATGATGTAACTAAATATATCGAGATTCTAGATACTCTAGATGAAACATATTCCAAAACTAAGAATTCTCTAGATGAAAATACTACATTTTTGATAGGTATATTAAAAATATTGAATTCGTATAATACAAAAAAAGTAATAGAAACAGTACAAGTGAATAATATACAAACTAGTACAATTCCAACTAATAATACAAAAGAAAATATAGTAGAAGAAATCGCTATTTCCCCTGATGATTTAAGTGATATATTTTGATGAGATGATGATGAAGTTGTGAATAATTCTACAAGCAAAGAAAATAATAGTTCTGAAAATAACTGAAATAAGAGCAATTTTGATTTAGCTACTTTTAGACAAAAATTGAAAGATAATTGAGCAAAATGATGATTAGTTCTTGCTCTGCCTGCTGCAAAAATTGAGCTTTATTGAACTACTTTAAGTATTTGAACAACTACTAAAATTCAAAAATGACAATTCGAAAATATAGATAATCAAAATATAATATTGAAATCACTAGCTGATATGTGAATACAAAATGTAAATATTAAACTTAATTAGATTTAAATGTATGTATTAGTTTCACCATTTTCCAAGACTTTTGATGATATAGGACTTACATATATTGTTCCTGATTTTTTAGTAGCTGATATAAAAGTATGACAAATAATAGAAATACCTATTAGAGAATTCATAGAAATATGAGTCGTTATAGATATTTCAGATAGTCCTAGATGAGAATATGATGAATCAAAAATCAAATCTATAGTAAGTATCAAAAACCCTAATATCTTTTTATCTTGATATAGAATCGATTTAGCTAGATGGATTGCTAGTTATTATTTCACTGCTATTCATAATAGTATAAATTTATTTTTTCCTAAAAATTTAAGAGATAGAATTTTAAAAGACAAAATTTCATTAATCCCTCCCTCTGTGGGGATTCCATTTGGAAAAGGGAAAAATTTAATTGGTATAAAAATGGAGTATACATTTAATCATAAAATTACTCTTTCTAGTGAGCAAAATGAAGTATTAAATAATATACTAACTACAGAAAACAAGAAAATATTATTATATGGTTTAACAGGTAGTGGTAAGACAGAAATATATATTAAGTTGATAAAAGAGACTCTAGATAAATGAAAACAAACTCTGTTTTTGATACCTGAAATAATATTAACTAATCAACTTGCAGCAAAAATAAAAGATGTATTTTGAAATAATGTATATATATTAAATTCTACAATAACAGATGCTACCAAGACTAAATATTGGCTAGAAATAAATAGTTCTAATGCAAAAATCGTCGTATGAACTAGATCTGCAATATTTTATCCATACAATGATTTGTGACTGATTATAATAGATGAAGAACATGATAATTCATATATTTCAGACTCAGCTCCTAGATATAATACTATAGAAGTAGCAGAAAAAATAACAGAATTACATTGAAATAAACTGATTTTGGCAAGTGGTACTCCGAGTATCAAATCTATGTATAAATGAGTCAAAAAAGAATATGAAATTGTTAATTTACTGAAGAAATACAACTAGTAATAGTCAATCTAATAACTAAAGTATAATTTACAAAAAAAATCACACTAAGTGTGATTTTTTAGTTGTTCATATAATCTTTATCTCTTTGTTCATCTAACAATTGCTTTTGTTTTATTAATCATGATATTGAAGTAGCAGCTACTACTAGGACTTTTTTATCACTTTCATTGAATTTATAATCTTTCTTCAAAAATACTAGATATCATAAATTATTTTTTCAGATAGATAATTTTTGTGAGTGAATTTCATAATTATCAACTTTTAAATCAAGCAAATCTAATTTATTATTAGTTAACTCTTTTACTTCATTTAATAATTTTCACTTTATTCTTGTATCATATTTTAATATAATGTAATTCTCCATTACTGGACTGTTTTCATAATACATTATATGATCTACCGTTATTATTTCTTTTATTTTTTCTATTAATAGAAATATATTTTTATTATTTATATCTTGTAATTCAAGTATTTCTTTACTTATTTTATATGAAGCAGTTATTAAATAATTTGCTTCAGATAATCTCTTATTTGATAAATAGATAATATATTTTAGTAAATTTATAGCATCTTCTTGATATTTAAGTCAAAATTCATTTAATCATTGCTTGGCATTTATAGATAATAATATTGTTTTTCTATTTGCTATTATGTTTACTTCTTTTTTATTACTACTATTCAATGCTGCTTCTCAAAATACATCATTTGTAGATAAATATGCTAAGATTTTTGCCTCATCTTTAGTTTGACTAGTATATTTTGAAACAGATAATTCTCAAGCAAGTACAATATAAATATTTTCGTCAAAATCTCACTCACGAAAAAGTACTTCTCATTTTTCGAGAATTACTTCTTTGAAGAATCATGAATTTTTTAATTTATTTATATCTAACATATTTATTATTCATTATTATTTCTTCCCCCTTTATTAAGGGGAAGTCCCAGAATGGGGGATTGGGTAAAAAAGATTTTAGCTATTACATCCCTAATATTAAGGAGGGGTAGGGGGTGGCTTAAATCCTTACTATGGGGTGGAATTAATTCAGCATCATTTCAATTCATTCTTTATCTCTAGCATAACTTATTAAAGTTGCCTTTGATATCATTTGCTTCTTATACAAAGCCAATAAATATTTATCCATTAATATCATTCATTGTTTATGTCATATTTCAAGTACGCTATACAATTGATGTGTTTTTCATGTAATTATTAAATTTCTAACTGCATCATTTGCTATAAGTATCTCTCTAGCTGCAATTCTTCATTCCATATCAGATCTAGTAACTAATCTCTGAGACACAACTCATACCAAGTTCATTGCTAGTTGCATTCTGATTTGATTTTGTTGATTACCTGGAAATATATCAACAATTCTATCAATTGTTTGTACTGAGTCATTAGTATGTAACGTAGATAATACTAAATGACCAGTTTCAGCTAAAGTAATAGCAGCTTTAATTGTTTCAGGATCTCTCATTTCTCATACCATTATCACATTAGGGTCTTCTCTTAGAGTAGCTCTTATTGCTGGTTCAAATCACTTGGTATGACTTCAAACTTCTCTTTGATTAATTAGAGATTTATCAGATTTAAATGAAAATTCTACAGGATCCTCTATTGTAATAATATGTTTTTTATGATTTTTGTTTATATAGTCTATCATTGCAGCTAGATTTGTGGATTTACCTGAACCAGTTGGTCATGTAACAAGTATTAATCATTTTGATTTATTACACATTATTTCAATTTGTTCTCATAATCATAATTCTTCTAGTGTAGGTATTTTGTTTGGGATTCTTCTAAGAGCTACAGAATATCATTCTGTATCCATATAACAATTCACTCTATATCTATCTCATCATTTTATCATATAAGAACTATCATATTCCATATTTTTTATAAATACATCATATCATGATTCTCATATTATATCTATTATTATTGATTTTATAGATTCTTTATCGAGTATTGGTAGTTTTATATTATTTCAATCAATATTAATACTATCTAGAGTTATAATATCTCCAGACCTATCTCTAATTATTATTTTATTATTAGTATTTAAATGTATATCAGAATAATGTTCTTGAGTAGTATAAGCTAAAACACTATTAATTAGTTCTTTAGTATTCATTAAAATAATGATTATTAAATATATATTTATTATATTATAACATATAATTTTTAATAAGTAAAATAATTGATAAAAAAATAAAGAGTATATTATCTCTTTATTAAACTCACAACAGTCTCTATATGATGAGTATGTGGAAACATATCCATTGCTTGAATTTTTTCTATTTTATAATTAGAATTATCCAATATATATCATAAATCTCTTGCTAATGTAGCTGGATTACAACTTACATAAATTATTTGATTTGTATCAAATTTCAAAATATTAGGTAATGAGTCAGGGTGCATTCAAGCTCTTGGAGGATCTATTACCAATAAATCAGCTTTATTTCACTCTGCTAAATATTGTTCTAAGAATTTTTCTACTTTAGCATTTACAAATTCTATATTAGTTAAACAATTCAGGTTTGCATTTTCTTCTCAATCCTTACTAGATGAATTAACCATTTCTACTGATATTACTTTTTGGGCTCACGCATTTGCAAATATCATTCATATAGTTCATGTCCCTCCATACAAATCAAGTACTGTCATATCTTTGAAATCTTCTTTCGTTCTACTAAAGAAAGGTATTGTAGAATTAGTTTTATTTTTTGCAAAATCTAAAACTATTGAATACAATTTTTCAGCTCAGCTAGAATTAGTTTGAAAAAATGAAGTAGGAGAGATATTAAATGTCAAATCAAGTATTTTTTCTTTTATAGTTGCTTCACCATATATTAATTCTAGATCTCATATACAAACATCAGCTTTATTAGGATTATGAGACAAATAAATAGATTTTATTACTGGATATTTACTCGCTAATCAAATTAAGAAAAATTTAATTATTGCTAATTTTTCATCTTTATCTAAACTAGTATTTTTTTCAAAATATTCAGGATTAAAACTTAAAAGTATCATCATTTCTTGAGTAAAATGAGTCTTTCTAATAAGTATATGTCTAAAAAATCACTCTTGTTTCATTTGATCGTATACTGGCAATCATACTGTCTTACTAAATTTTTTTATTTCTCTATATATTTCATTTTGTTCCTCATCTATAAGTGGAGCTCAGTCATAATCTTCTACTTTTGAGAATTCTCACTGCTTATGAAAACCTACATTGAAATGTTGTTCTATCCCATTTTTGAATGATAAATATTTTCAAAAACTAAATTCTACTTTATTTCTGTATCAATTAATTACCGGCGAAGTTTCAATAGGCAAAAATAAATCATCATATAAATTTATATCAGCTAACTCTGGATTTTCTTCTGTTATTTTAGGATTTATTTTATTTTTTAATACATTTAGTGATTCTTTTATTTGTTCTTGTTTTATTTTTAATTGTTCTTCATAAGGAATATTTATCCATTTCCATCCACCAGACATTCAATATTTATTATTTATATTTTCTATTTCAATTTCTGATTTATGTACTATTTCTAGAATTTGAGTTTCAATATATGATTTTTTTTTATTTATCACTCTCAGATTAACAATCGATCAAGGTATTGCTCATCCTGTAATAAATATTACTCTTCAGTCTAGATCTGGATTATCATGTTTCAACTTAGCAAATCATTTACCTCAAAAAACTAGTTTTTCAACTAAAATATTTTCTAATATATCATTTTTTTTAATTCACATTTGTATCATCTAATAATTATTAATTTTAAATTTGTGTCAGTATATAAAAAAAGCTAACAAAATCAAATATAATAAATATACAAAATAGAAGTCCAAGAAAATTCTTGGACTTCTAAATTTTTTCATAATATATAAACAGCAATCATCAATAGAGTTTCCATCAAGATTACTTTTAAATAAAATGGTTTTATAAATCTTAATTCAATTATCTTTGCATAACTTTTACTTACATAAGCCAAAGAGTATAAAGATAATGCATCAAGAATCATTTGTATTTCAACTGGTATACCAAATAAAGACAAAAAATTTAAATCTTTTTCAGGTTCAAAATAACCCCAAACGAAAAAGAAAAATGTAAACAAAAAATTATTAAAACAACCTAAATATAATAATTTAGCAAAATATTTATTAGTTTTAAAAAAATTTAATTGTTCAAAAATTATCAATATAAGTGTTACAAGTAGAAAAATATCATAAAATTCTGGTAATGGAATAATTCCCCAATAAAATATATTAGATATTTCTGCAAATATCAAACCAGTAACCAAAAAATAATTAAAATAATTTCTAACCTCAGTCTTTTTTAATAATACTGCGACCATAATATAATCCTTTTGTATTTGTTTTTGCGAGAAATAATATTATAAAAAAATTATTAAAGTCAAATTATTAATTAAAATACAAAATTTCTTAATTATAAATTAGATTATGCCTTTAAAATAATTTTATGGAATATAAGAAAATTATATTATTTAATTGCTATTTAGTATATATCATTATAATATAAGTCCAGGTTTATTTTCTAATTTTATTATTATGCTAGAAACTATTGCCATTATATTGATTATACTTTGGGTATTGTGACTTGTCTCTTCTTATACTATTGGTGGTTTTATACATATTCTGCTTGTTATTGCTATTATATTATTCCTAGTCAGATTGATAAACAATAAATAGTTTAATAATATTTATTATATTTCAATTATTCATTTTAAAAGCTAAACATATGTTTGGCTTTTATTTATTAACATAAAAATTCAAAAAATTTTGTATAAACAAAAAAAATGTATATCTTTTATATATAAATTATAATTAATAAAAGTTAAATGAATTTAAACCCAAAACAAGAAGAAGCAAAAAACAAAATAGATTGACCTCTTTTGATTATAGCTTGAGCTGGTAGTTGAAAAACAGCTACACTTACAGCTAGAGTAAATTATATGATAAGAGATAAGTGAATAAATCAGTCAGAAATAATGATGGTAACATTTACAAATAAAGCAGCATGAGAAATGAGGGAAAGAGTAGCTAAAACACTATGAGTAGAAGCACCTAGAAGTGTATATACTAAAGCAAATTTTCCACTTATTGGTACTTTTCACTCGATAGGAATATTTGTACTAAAAGACGTATTATCTAGATATTTATCAGATGAATTAGCTATCTGATTAAAAAAAGATTTCGTAATATATGATGAATCAGACAAATTATCAGTACTAAAAAATATTCTCAAAAATAGATTTAACCTAGATGAAAAAGAGTTTCCCGCAAGACAAATAGCTTTTTTTATAAGCAATGCAAAAAATAATTTAATAACAGCAAAATGATACGAGGCAGAAGTAGATTCTAGTATAAAAGAAGTAGTCTACAAAGCTTATATTGAATATGAAAAAGATTTAGCTTTAAACAATGCTATGGATTTTGATGATATATTAGTGAAAACGTTAGCAGTACTAAGAATTCCAAAAATACTTAATGAGTATCAAGAAAGATATAAATATCTGATGGTGGATGAGTATCAGGATACAAATGCTCCACAATATGAAATAGTGAAATTATTAGCAAGTAAATATAATAATCTAGCTGTTGTATGAGACGATAGCCAATCAATATATTCTTGGAGATGAGCAGATATGAGAAATATAATAAATTTCAGAAAAGATTACAACGATGCATTAATAGTAAAACTAGAACAAAACTATAGATCAACAAAAAAAATTATAGCATGAGCAAATGCAGTAATAAATAATAATAAATCAGGTATCAAAAAAGAGTTATGGACAGATAATGGTGAGTGAGAACATATTAGTTATATAGAAGCACCAGATGATAAAACTGAAGCTAGTATTATAGTAAATATAATTAAAAATAAATCCAGTTCAGGGTTACCACAAGGGAAACCCCTACAATGTGATAAATGTAGGGATGCCCCTTGTGGGTGTCCTGTAATTAATAATTACAAAGATAATTTAATATTGTACCGTACAAATGCTCAATCTAGAAAAATAGAAGAAGCCTTGATGATAGCAAATATACCATATAGAGTAATATGAGGTCAAAAATTCTACGATAGAAAAGAAATAAAAGATTTATTAAGTTATTTAAAAGTAATCCACAATCCAAATGATGTAATAGCAATGAAGAGAATAATCAATACACCAACTAGAAAAATATGAGCTAAATCAATTGAAACAATGGATAATTACAGAGATAATTTTGGCTTATCTTACCCACAAATTATTGAGAATATAGATGAAGTTGAAGAACTAAACAACTGAGCTAAAAATGCAATCAAAAATTTCAATATAATATTTGAAGACTTGGTTCATTTTTCACATAAAAAAATCGTAGCTGAGCTAATTAGAGAAATAGTAAAATTAACAAAATATGAAGAATACATATGAGAATGACTAAGTAAAGAGGAAAAAGAATCAAAACTAGAAAATATTGATGAGCTAGTAAATGTAGCGACACAATATAACTGAATGGAACCAAGAGAGAGTTTGGCAATTTTCCTAGAAGAAGTGGCTTTGATAACAGATATGGATAAAAATGATGAGCGAAGTGATTATGTTACATTGATGACTATTCATACATCTAAATGATTAGAAGAAAAAAGAGTATTTGTTACATGATTAGAAGAATGACTTTTCCCTAGTTTTAGGTCTATATGAGAACAAGCAGCATTGGAAGAAGAAAGAAGACTTATGTATGTAGCTATGACTAGAGCGAGAGAAGAATTATACATATCTAGAGCAAAAGAGAGATTCAATTTCTGAGATTTTGTGAGAAATCCTGAATCAAGATTTTTAAAAGAAATACCTCTAGAATACTTAGTAAACTATGATTTGTGAGAATATTTGAATAAATGATGATTTTCATTTTGAACAAGTTCAGATTCAAGTAGTGATTCATTTAGTTTCTGAAGTACTAGTTGATGATTTACAGGTAAACCAAAAGTAATAGTGAAAGCAAATAATGATGTTTCAATGTTTGCAAGAGGAGATAGAGTCAGTCATCCTAAATTTGGTAATTGAATAATCACATCACTAAACTGAGAATTGGCAGAAATTGCATTTAGCTGAAAATGAGTAGTAAAAATGAATATAAAAATTGCTCCTGTTAGAAAAGTATAGTTGTTATAAATTAAACAAAAAATCTTTACAATTATAATTAATACTTATAATGCATTATAATATAAATTAATTTTACACATTATGTTTTGGAAAGTAATAATAATATTAGTAATAAATTTTGTTTTAGTGTCGTGTTTTATGTATTACAAATCTAAAAGTATTCAAGAAAAATATATGAATAACAATAATACAAATAAAGAAATAATATATAGTGAATTAGAAAAAAGAGTTAAAAGTATTCAAACAGAAACAAGCTTTAGAATTTCTAATTGTGAAGAGTTAATTATTCAAGAATATAAACATTCTAATGATGATAATGTAAATAAAGAATTTATAATTAAAGATAGTGAAATTATAAATAGTTTGTCTAGTTTATTAAATAAATTACCTGAAGATTGAGAAGAATTTAGAAGCTTTATTCCTACTATTAGTTATAAAAGATTAATATTCATATGTAAAGATAATAAGAACTATCAGATAGAATTTTATTGAGATAAGATTAAAACACCTGGAACAACATTTTTTTCTAATAATTCAGAAGAATGAGAAAAACTTATAGTTCAAATAATTAATAAACTTATAAAAGATAATTAATATCAACTGTCAATCAAAAAACTAAAATATATTTTTTATATTTTAGTTTTTTTTGTATAATAAATCTGTTTTAATAAAACTAAATATTATGAATAAAAGAAAAATACAAAGTAACCCATCGCCTTTCAGGCACTTCCCTTGAAAAGGGAAGAATAATAAAGGATTTACCCTAGTAGAGCTAATAGTAGTAATAACAATCCTAGCAATTCTTTGAACAATTGCATTTATTAGTTTGCAATGATATAGTAGTGATGCTAGAGACAGTACAAGAATAAGTGATATATCAAGCATCAAAACAAGTCTAGAATTATTTAATCTTGAAGCTGGAAAATATCCAAATCCTACTGCTTGAGTAAATATTACTTATAGTTGAGCAATAGTTTGGAATCAATGAACTATTTGAGAAACTGTTCATGCTAATTTATCTAAACTAAATAAAATACCGTTAGATCCTTCTACTAATAAAGAATATACTTACTCAGTTATAAATAATAAAAATGAATATGAAATATGAGGAATAATAGAAGGGGATACTATATCAATGAATAATGAAAAATGAATAATGAATAATGTAGCTTCTTCTCTCCCTTTGGGAGAGACTGAGTGAGGGCTTGAGTTTATAGGTATAGTAGCTAATGCAGCAACAACTGAAGCGACTGCATATGTGACTTGAAACTATAATTGATTAACTGCAAAAAGTTTAAGTGGTAATACTTGTAATATGTTAACTGTGCCAACTATTATTACAAATGATACTAACATTAACGACTTAGAGCAAATTATTAATGAAAAAAGATTAGTATACAATGGTTACAAAAATCTACCATCTTCATTCAGAACAAGCAAATTCAAATATGATTGATGATTTGATTTCAGTACAAGTAAATTACTTGCTTATTCTGATACTTGATCATGCAATAATTTAACTAACAAAATAGATTCAAGTGCAAGAATTGAATTAATTAAATGACTACAAGATGCTTATAGTTGATCATTAATTGATAACAAATGAGAAATAGCCAATTTGGTATTAATAAACATTAATACTAACGCACCTTCAGCTGAAGCTATTAAATATGCAGCAAATTTCGTAAATAATAATTTAGCATGAAGTATTCCTTTAGACAATATAAACAACTTAAATTGTGCTAGCTGAAATAATAATTGATATAGTTATAATGATCTACTTCATTGAAATACAATACTAGTAACAAAAACTTGAAGTATAACAAATTGAAATCAAACATCTAGTTGAACATTATTATGCAGTAACTGAAGTGTTTTTTTAAATAATGAATTAACTAATATTACATGTAATAGTTGATTCTCAAAGGTTTGAAACAAATGTGTTAAATATTTTGCTAAAAAAATATGAGATACAAGAAGTGACAGAATATTTTGACAAACTATAGATAATAATTGAAATATTTATATTACTTGACAATTTTTAGAATCAACAAACATATTATGACAAGTATTAACAACAAATATAAATTATAACGATTGATTTGTGGCAAAAATTAATCCTAATTGAGATTTGGTTTGGGCTAAGAAATTCTGATGAACAGGGCATGACGAGTGAACAGCTGTAGCAGTAGATACTGATTGAAATGTATATTTAACATGAAAGTTTGTATGAACAGCTGATTTCTTCTGACAAAGTATGACTACTTATTGATGATGAGGTAGTGATCTATTTATAGCAAAATTAGATAGTGATTGAAATCTTATTTGGGTACAAAAGTGAGGTTCTAATTCTAGTTCAACATGAGAAACATGAAAAGCAATTAAGATTTCAGATGATTGATATATTTATTTTGCTTGAGAATTTGGTTGAACTTCAGCTTGGGCAACATTATTTTGAACAAGTTATAATCCTTGATGATATACATGTAGTTTTATCGCAAAGCTAGACTCAGACTGAAATATAATATGGCTTAAACAAACAACAGGTTGATTAAGTGAATATATTAATGACTTAGCTTTAGATAATGATTGAAATTTGTATGCTATAGGTACTTTTGCTCAAACTGCTAATATATTTTGATTTAGTTTGACTTGAAATTCAAGTGCTACAGATATATATGTAAGCAAATTAAATCCTACTAGTTGATCTGGAGTTTGGTCAAAAAGAGCTTGATGAAGTACTTGATATGATACTTGAGAATCTATTACAACAGACAATGATTGAAATATATATATAACATGATGATACCAATTAAATGCTGATTTTATGTGAGTAAATTTAACTAATGCATGAAGTTATTATAACTCATATGTAGTAAAATTGAATTCATCATGAACTGCAATATGGTGAAAACAATCTGTTTCATGACAAAGTGAATCATGAAAATCTGTTAAAGTTGATGATAACTGAAATGTGTTCATATTTTGAGAGTATTATGATCCTGTAACCGTATTTGGACATAGTTTAACTACATTTTGATCAAATGATATATTTTTAATAAAACTAGATAGTAATTGAAATTTAACATGGTGAAAAAGAGCTTGATGAACTGGATGAGAAAATGCTATATGATTAAATATTGATAGTGATTGAAATCTATATGTTTGATGAAATTTTTTATCTAGTTGGTTTAATTTATTTGGAATTTGATTTGCAAGAAGTAGTTCATCATATGATATTTTTTTATGAAAGATGAGCAATGATTGAACATATTAATTATAAATTAAGTAAAAATAATTTAAAATAAACTTTATTTTAATCAAAAAATCCCTAAAATAAGAAGTAATTAATTACTTCTTATTTTTTATATGTACAAGACTGAAGATTTAACATTGAATAGAACAAAAATAGAAATACATTACGAAGATTTCATAGAAGAAACAAATGAAAATACTATTTTAATACTACATTGATGGTGATGAAATAGCCAAAGTTGGTTACAAGTATGAGAACTACTATTTCAAGCATGATTTAATGTAATAATACCTGATTTACCTGGTTTTTGAAAAACATCCATTAATCATGTATTTGAGCTGGATGATTATGTATTAGTAATTGAAGAATTCATACATGAACTGTGACTTAAAAATATTATCCTATGGTGACATAGTAATGGTGGTGCTATAAGTATAAAATTAGCAAATAGATGAAAGATAGATATATCAAGACTGATACTAAATAATTCAGCTTGAATAAGAAATGATAGAAAAAGAAATATAAAGAGGAAAGTGTTAAATAAATTCACAAAAATAATAAAAAAATTATTAACAATTATTCCTCCTCGTAAGAATTGGGAAACATGAAACAAATTTATCAAAACACTGAGAAAATTATTCTATAGAGCAATTTGATGACAAGATTATTTAAATGCTGAAAATAATCCATATTTAAAAGAAACCTACTTAAATATGATCAAGTCTGATTTATCAGATTCAATAGCTAGTATTAGTCAAGATACATTACTTATACGGTGACAAAATGATAGCTATACACCAATGTCAGACTGAATGTATATGAGAACTAAAATAGTGAATTCAAAAATAATTATACTAGAAAATGAAAAACATGGTATTCACTTAACAAGTCCAGAAAAACTTGTAAATACTTTTTTAAATAATATATAATCATGGATTTTTTTACAAATATTATACAAACAATAACAAATGGAATAGATATATTTCAAAAACTATTTATAGAGAATAGAAATACTTTTATTTATCCAAATAATATGTTATTTGATCATTACTTATTGTTACTATTTTCATTCTTACCATTATTTAACAAGCTCAATTTTTGGTTATATGTAATACAATTAAAAGAATATAGATGGGATAGATTTAAGGAATATATATCTACAAATCAATGAAATTCTGCACTTATAAATATGTGGTCAATACTTGAATTTATTATACTATTATTTTCTGTTTATTTATATTTTGATCCTATTTTTGAGATACTTGTTTATCCAGTAGTATATTATTTTTTAATCATTCAAAGTATTTTTGTCTTAAGAAAATTAATAAAGCATAAGATTTTAAAACCAAAATATACTTCAAGAATATTAATGATAAAATCAATATTTATATTTACATATTTATTATGATTATTTTGTATTGTATATTTTAATAAAGCAAATTATATATATTCATATACTTTAATTACTTATATAATTTTACCTTTTATACTATTTGTTTTCAATACTTTAACTATTCCAATAGTTAACAAGAAAAAAAATAATATAATAAATAAGGCAATTGAACTTTCTAATACCTACAATAATTCAATAAAAGTATGAATAACATGAAGTTATGGAAAATCGTCTGTAAAAGAGTACTTATCATCTATATTGGAGCAAGATTGAACTACTCTAAAAACTCCTGAAAACGTAAATACTGAGATGTGAGTAGCTGAGCTTATTATTAAAAATCTGAATAATACATATAAATACTTTATTGCTGAAATGTGAGCATACAGAATATGAGAAATAGATTTGTTATGAAAAATTGTAAATCACAAGTATTGATTTTTAACAGCAATATGAAACCAGCATTTATGACTTTTTGGTTCAATAGATAATATTAAAAAATGAAAATCAGAAATAATTAATTCAGTTATCAAAAATAAATGAACTCTATATATTAATTGGAATAATGAATGAATACGTGATATTATTTTTTGAAATAAATTAAACATTATAAAATATTGAAGCTATAATTGATCTGATACAAATTTTGAGATATTATCAGTAAAAGAATGAATTACAAAGTTTAACTTTGAATACAAATGAGTAAAAAGTATATTTTATGTACCTCTTATATGAGAACATAACATAATAAATATTTCGTGAGTACTTGCTTTTTGTTATGATATGTCATTTAAAACTTCAGATTTGATAAAATACTTAAAAAATATAAAATCACCCAATAATACTTTATCTATTGTAAAACATAATAATTTAACACTTATAGATGATACTTATAATTTATCTGAAGATTGATTATTTGCATGACTAGAAGCTTTAAGTAGTTTTGATTGAATTAAAATATTACTATTAGATGATATTCTAGAATTATGAGCAAATGCATCAAAAATTCATTATGAAATATGAGAAAAAATAGCGAAATGAAAATATGTAGACAAAATAATGTATGTTTGAGTAAATTATAAATCAGATATTATCAAATGATTAATTAAATGATGATTTGATAAGAATAATTTATTAAACAAATTATCTAGTGAATTAAATGATGAAATAATATTATTTGAATGAAGAAATGCTTGAAAATATATAGATAAACTACTATTATTTAAAAAATAAATAATGCTCAAAAATACAATAATATCAGAATTTTTCACTACTGTGAATTTTACTATATTTTTACAAACTATATGATTTCTGACATATAAACTGCCATTTATTAGATATGGAAATAATGTAGCAGAATTAGAAAATGAATTATTATCATACATATGAAATCCAAACTCAAAAATTATTTCTTTTTATAATGCTAGAAGTGCTATTTATCATGCCTTAAAAATAATTGATTTAAAAAATACAGATGAAGTAATAGTTTCAGGATACAATTGTGTATCAGTATCCAATGTTGTTATTCAATCATGAGCAAAAATTATATATAGTGATATAGATGAAACAAATCTATGATTATGTATAGATAGTTTAGAAAAAAATATAACACTAAATACAAAAGCTATAATTGTTCAACACACATTTTGAAAACCTGCAAATATAAAAGAAATAGTAGCACTAGCTAGAAATAAAAATATATTAATAATAGAAGATTGTGCTCATAGTCTTTGAAGCAGTATAGATTGAGTTAAATTATGATCTTTTGGTGATTTTTCTGTATTTTCTACTGGTAGGGACAAAGTTATTTCCTGAGTAACTGGATGATTTTTAATTATTAATAACAATAGATATATTGATAAATTAGAACAAGTTAAATCAATACAAATAATGCCAAGTATTATTCTAACTTTTCAAAATTTATTATATAATATTTCTGCTTATAAATCTTATAAACTATATGATTTTTTCGGTTTATGAAAGATGATTATATACTTATCAAGAAAATTCAAATTCATAACAGAAATACTTACAGTAAATGAAAAAAAATGTAGTTTCACAGATTTCAATTACAAATTACCTAATAGTTTAGCATACTTAGCTAAAAAACAATTACACAAAATTAATGATATAAATAATCATAGAATTGCTTTGTCTGATTATTATGATAAAAATATAAACAATAAATATTTTAAACCATTATTTACTATAATAAAATCTGAAAATAATAATTATTTCAGATATCCAATAATACTAGAATCAGAAGAAGTAAAAGAAGAATTGTATATCTATATGAAAAAAAATAATATTTTACTGTGAAATACTTGGAGTAAAACAAACATAGTACCATATGGAACTAATCTAGATGATGCTAAATATATAGCTTGATCTTGTCCAGTATCAGAAGATATTAGTAAGAGGATATTAAATCTTCCAAATCATACTCTTATAACAATAGAAGATGCTGACAAAATAATCCAATTATTAAATAATTTTAAAAATAATGTATAAATTAAAAGAAATACTTATAAAAGAAACATGGGATAGTTTTATTATAAAATCAGATTTTGAATTCTATAGTTTTCTACAATCATGGGAGTGGTGAGAATTCCAAGAGTTATCATGAAAAAAAATAATTAGATATGGTATATACAAAGATATTACTTTAGTATGAGTATTTTTACTAATAAAAATAAAAGCTAAAAGAGCTAGTTATTATTTTATACCTCACTGACCACTTATCAGATGAGATTATTTTGATATTTTTAAAGCTATAATAGAGGATTTAAAAGTATTAGCAACTTTAGAATGAATGAGTTTTATTAGAATTAATTCAGCAGTAAGAAATACTATAGAAAATAAAAAACAGTTTAAAAAACTATGATTTAATAATGCACCTATGCATGAACATGCTGAAGATACGCATTTACTTGACCTAAGTAAATCAGAAGAAGAATTACTAAATAATATCAAGAAAAAAGATAGATATTATATAAACAGAGCAATAAAAGAGTGAGTAGAAATAAAAATAAATAATAGTATTGAGCATATAGAACAATTAATTCAAATGCACCAAAACCATGCAAAAAGAATAAATGGCAAAAAAACATATTCAGCATTTTCATCTGAGTTCATCAAAAATCTATACAAAGTATTTTGAAATGCAATATCTACTATATCAGCTTCATATAATTGAAAAACAGAATCAATTCTAATGACGATTAAATTCTGAAATACTTGTGTATATTATATAGCTGCCTCAGATATAATGAATCCTAAATTTTCACCTAATTATTTATGTCAATGGGAAGCAATTTTGAAAGCTAAAAGAGACTGATGCACATTGTATAATTTCTGGTGAGTATCTCCAGATGATAATCCAAAACATCCGATAGCATGAGTATCTCAATTCAAGAGAAAGTTTGCAGGATATGATTATAGCTTATTACATGCACAAGACTTAGTATTATCACCAATATATTATTTTAACTGGACTATTGAGACATTCAGAAGAATAAATAGATGATATTATTATAAAAAGCCTGAATAAAATATAAATATTATAAAAAGTAGTTAAGCAAAAAAAGTATTGCTTTATGATTTTTTTTAATTATAATTTAGAAACTATTATTTTAATAATTAAAATTATGAGACGATTATTGTTAACTATTCTACTTTTTTTATATAGTGTATCAGTTAACTCAGAAATTGTATTTTCATACAATTATTATGAAAATATAGAAAACAATGTAATTAAAAGTAATAAATAAATACATTGTTTGAATTATAAACCCAGTAAATCCTTAAGGATTTACTGGGTTTAAAAAAAGAATTAATCAATTGATTTTACGTAACAATGCCATTCATCTGGATCTTTTTCATGTTAATAATAAGCATTTTTTTTAATCTCTCTTTCAAAATCAGTATTTTCATTATTTTGTGTTAATTTTATACTCTGATCCGAATTATTTTCATTACACATTTTTACTCCTTTTTTATATAAAATTTATGTAAGAAATTTTATTATATAAAATTAAAATTTAAGTCAATTTTTTTATTCATTTATATATATCATTAAAAATACTAAATGTAAATAGTCGTAAATTTTACTTTTAGTTTTTTTTGTATAAAATTACTTAACATTTTTTAAATATTAAAGCAATTTATGAAAAAAGTTATAATAATTTTTATTTTATTTATTATTACAATTACAAATGCATATTCATATACTCCTACTGATAATGAATTAAGGCTTTTATGAATAATAAAAGAAAGAGCAGTTACAAAATCAAAAATAAAATGACAATTATGGCTTAAAAAAGAATTGATTTCTCTCGAAAAATCATTAATTAGTACAAAAGATGAAAGAATAAAATTTTTATTAACATATATAATTAATGATAGAAAAATAATTTTAGAAAACTTAATAATAGAAGATAATTTGAAAAGAGAAATAGAACTAAAAAGAATAGAACAAATTACTAAAGAAGAGGAATTAAAAAAAGCAAAATTTGAATTAGAAAAAAAACAAATAGAAATAAAATATTTACCTAAAGCAATAGAGTTTTTTAATATTAATTGAAAAGATATAACAACAGAACTAAAAGTAAATCAAAAATGTACTAAATATTTCGATTTCGTTAATGATATTGCTATTAAGAACGATTTTCCTGTAGAATTAATAATAGCAACATGGAGTATTGAATATAATTGTAATTTATGAAATCCAGCAAACTGATTTTGACCATTTCAAATAACAAGCAAATTTTATACACCTTGAGATATTACTCTAGAACAATTTGCTTTATCTATACAAGATTTTATAGATTTTTCTAGAAATAAGTGGAATTATTTCAATACAAACAAATATCACGATTACAAAACTAGATATTGATCATGAAATATAGAAATAACTTATGATAATTATACTCTTAGGGAATTGAGACTGAATTCAATACTATACAACTGAATCAAGAAAGATACTACTCTAGATAAAAATACATTTGCTAATACTAATCTAAACAAAGAAGTAGAATGACCATTTGATTGACTTGTTACTAGATTTTTAAAAATATTGAAGTGGAGAATTGATAGGTAAAAAGTACTTTTTAAAAAGTACTTTTTTTATTGCAATAATTATTAAATAAATATAATAATGTTACTATAAATATTAATATTTTCATATGAATAAACAAAAAACAAAACCATCTCAATTCTCCCTTCCAGCTACGAGTCCCGTCTTTAGCGCAATGCCATTAAGTTAAGCTTAAATGGTATTTTTTATGTTTAAATTGTAGTAAAAAATTGATAAATAACAAATTTAAAACAAGCAAAAAAATCTATTATAATATTCTAATA
>JAUXPL010000049.1 GCA_030683605.1 Candidatus Altimarinota bacterium | reverse complement strand
TTATATTAGTTTTTTCTGCTTGTGTTAATGGTCTTCATAATATTAATTCTTGTTGTGATATTCAAATATTTGTTTGACTAGTTACCTCAGCATTAAATGCATTCTTAAAATTTGCATCATTTTTTAGATTATACTCAAATAATAATCATGCAAAAAAATCTATTCTAGAAGTTATTGCTTCTTTTGATAATCATTGCAAATCTTCTCTTACAAATCAATCTCACCATACTCAATTATTTGTAGCTATTTGTATGTTTGTATAATATTTAGTAAGTTCTGTAAGTGTTAAATTTGATTTAGCTAAATCTATTCTTACTTTTACACTTTCATGCAATTTCTTAAATATTTCTTGCTTATGATATTCATTTCTTACTTCTATTCTTTCTGTAGAATATAAATATGTATCATTGGGATTTGACTTATATTCTACCCATATAAGTGCAGGATAATCCAATTTAGCTCATAACCTGTTATATATTGCAAAACTTGTAAAAGGATATTGATTGTATGATTTTGATTGATATTTTTCTCAATTAATATAAGATCTTATTTGATTTGATTTATATTTATTTGTTATTTTGTTAGGAAGACCATAAGAATCGGATATAATTATATTTGTAGATGCTACTAAATTATTAATATTTCTTACTAGATTAGTTAATAATTCATTTTTAATATGCATAGAATTAATATTATTCAAAACATCATCAACATACATTTTATATCTTGTCAATCTTCCCTTTACAGTTTCAATTCTTGATTCTGCATTTAATACTGAATTATAATTTGATAATGCTATTTCATATTCGTTTTTTGGAATTAAAAAATAATTTTCTTTCATATTTTTCATTTCAGTAAACTTTATAATATTTCATTGAATAATAGACTCTATATGTTTTTTACTAGATTCAGGTCATTTCAATAAATTTAATAATCTTAAGGTATAATTATATTCTGTTGTTCTTTTTGTATGTGCTAAAATATCATCTCTATGTGTGGTATTATTTATCTGTATTGCTGGCTGAACTACTCAATTAAAATTTAATTGTAATACAGCAGGAAAACTTAAATTTGATCAATATGTCATTTTATATGTATATTTTTCTCCTGGCACTTGTATTAAATCCATAAATGTGCTTGTAGGTAATCCTCTAGTTAATGTATCTCTTACATAAGTATTATATGATGGATTTGAATATGTGTTATAATTAGCCTTCAATTTATCAATAGTAGATTGTACTCAAAAATTTTCAACTATTGATCATATATTCATTTTTAGGTTTGGAAGTATTCATAATGATTGTATTTGATTAAATACATAATTATATTCTTTTAAAATTTCACCATAATTACTTATATATACCATATATGAATCATAGTCTTGTTTTTTTTGTAGATATTCTTGTTCAAAATTTTTATATTTATCATACCATTGTTGCTTTACTTGTGGAAATAAAATTTGTTTATTCTGTAATTCCAATATTGATGTATCAATTATAGTTTTATCAGGTAAATCATTATAAGTTTTATTTAATACATTTATTGTACTTGTTGAATTTGTATTACTTATAATTGTATTAATTGCTAATTGTCTTTGTTGAAGTGTAGAATTTGGGTCTAATAGTATTCTAGTAAAATCATCTATATTATTATAATAATTTGTTTGCGCATTTTTTGAAGAACTTATACTTGTTTTTAATTGTTCAATTTGTTGAGATAACAATAACATATCACTAGTATAACCTGTTGTATCCAATGTATAATCTGCATATACTAAATAATCATCAGAGATAGTATCTGATAATAATGTACCTATAGTTCAAATATCAGTTTCTAAATCTGAAAATACTTCTGATGTATCTGTTATATTTCAAGTTGTATTTCATCCAGTATCAGTATTCAATCAAGAACCTCCTCATGTACTTCATGTAGATCAAGTATTTGTCCCACCAGTAGCTCATGTATTAGTTGTTCATCATGTATTAGTATTAGCTCATCCAGTGTTTCAAGTATCTGTTGATATTTCAGTAGCATTTGATATTCATCATGCATTGACTAATATTCAATCATTATTAATTGTTGATACAATCTTATCATCCCTATACACATTATTTCATACTACTTTTAGAATATTTACTTTTCATAATGTATTATCTGAAAATCTCTCTCTAATATGCATTATATATCATTCATATAGATACAAATCATCATCTGGATATGCATCAAACTTATTAGAAAAATCGCTATTACCTGAAAATTCTACATATGATCACTCTGTTATACCATCCAATCTCACTACTACTACTCATGACTCTAATCTAAGTTCTTTAATTACAAAATTAGTATTTCTTTTTAGATTTCTTTCTAATAATTGTGTTTTATTATAGTCACCATATTTTATTCATTCTGAGTATCAAGTATCTAGCATTATTTGCTTCAATTTTTCTTGTACTCAATTATATATATCTGTTCTATTTACTACTCAATCAGAATTTGTATCAGTAAGAGAATAAGTTTGATCCAATCAAGAAATTACTCTAGATATTGATTTATTCACAAAACTATTCAATTTTTGTGTATCACTAGATAATGATAAATCTAAGCTTCTATTGTTGTAATACCAAAAATCTCATAAAAATTCCCGTATATTTCAATACCATTCTCAATAAACTAGTTTTTCTACTAGTGTAGTTGTATTATTAATAACTGAATTATTCAAGTCCTTTATTCTTCAAGCTGATGAAAGTTTTCAATAATCAGATAACATATCTGTATTCATACTTGATCAATATCAACCTGGATCAGTATTTACCGATACATTTAATATTACATTATTTAAACCTATATCAGTATAATTAAATCAATTTTGCTGTAATGAATTAACTAAATCTGTTTTTGGAATAATCACTTTTCAATTCCCATCTGTATATCAACTTAACAAATAATCACCTTTTACATTATGTAAATCTATATTAGCATATTTTATTCATGTATCAATAATTAAATCAGTAACTAATTCTCATGAATTAGATGTATTTACTCCATTCGCTAGCAATCAAGCTAATGCTACACTCTTTATAATATTTTTCCCATTAGATACATTATTTTTTGTATCATTTTTATTTCCTCAATTTTCTTTTAGCAACATCTTGTTCATGTTATATAATAATTAAAAATAAATATACAGTTTTGCTATTGGATTATATTTTTATAAATAAAGACAAAAACTGAAAAAACAAAGAAATATAGTTATTTATGCTAAAATAAGTTTAGAATAGCTTTTAATAGAGGGTTTTCAGCCCTTTGTAATATATAAATTTTAAAATTACAAAAAAAGAGCTAAACAAATTAAGTAAAAATTTACTTAATTTGTTTAGCTCTAGATAATCTAAAACTCGTGTAATGTAGTCAAAATATTCACATACAAAAACAGTTAGAAAATAACTGTTATATATTTATACATATTAGTTTAATATAATCAATATTTATAATATATTATATGTGAATAAAATGTTAAAAAGTCAATATATTATATTAAAATAATATATATTTAAAACAAAAAGCTGAGACATTCTATTAAAAATCAAGTAATCAGATTTTCGTCAACAGAGGGCTTTAGTCCTTTGTTTTGGTTTTTGAGCTAAAACAAAAAAATGAATTTTCATTCATTTTTTTTAATTTAATTTTTGTTTATTTATAATACTCCTATCATTAATTATTTGTTTTATTTTATCCAATAATTCTGGATATTTACTCGTCAACTCTTTGATTGAAAATCATAAAACTACTACCAATACACAATCTTCTATAGCAGTTGCAGTAGCCATTCTCTTGTTTGCATCTCAAAATAATGCCATTTCTCATAGTATTTCTTCTGCTTGTACTTCTCATAAAATTATTTTTTCTCAGTCATGTATTCTAGAGATCTCTATTTTTCATTGTTTTAACAAATACATAGCTGAAGCCTCCTCTTGTTCATAAAACAATACTTCTCATGCTTTTAAAAGTTTTTCTTGACAAAATAAAGACAGATTATTTTTTTCTGTTTCAGATAAATCAGCAAGTAACTTAATTCAGTCTACTAAAGCCATAATATTTTATTAAATATTAATATATATATATTTATATTATATAATAACATTTTTATTTACTTTTAGCAAATTTATTAAATTTTTTTAAATTCAACATTAGTAATTCATAATAATTTTATAATACTCTTTTCTATACCTATACTTATGTCTTTGTTTCAATGTTTAGGAACAATAATTCTTGTTTTATCTCTTGCAAAAATAACATGAGCTCATTTTTGTCTAATTATTTTAAATCAAAGTTTATTTAATTTATTCTCTATATCAATATAACTATAAGGCATAATTAGTTGGTAAAAGTGATAAAATCTCTGATTTTATTTTCCTCTCTTTTTCTAATTCTTCCAAATGAATATCCATCATCATTTCAATTACATAATATAATTCCAACTTAGCTTTTTCAGGAGTATAATCAAAAGCATATAAATCATCTCTTCATTTCACTCTTGCGATATATCATTCTCAATCTTTTTCAACTATTATTATATTTTCCATAAAAATATTTTTATTATTTAATTTTTCTTATAATTTTACAAAAAAAAGTAAAAATTGCAATTTTTACTTTTTTGTTACTCTTTTATTTTTGTATTTCTATTTTGTAAATCTCCAAATCATCTCACATCTCAACTACAACATTTGTATTCAATTTTATTCAACATTCTATTGGTCATTCCAATTCTTTTACTTCAATAGTTCAAGCTTTTAATGAATCAATCTTTCAGTTTCAAATCATTTTTTTCTTTCTGATAATTCTTACTAGTGTTTTATTCTCTATTTTACTTTCTGGTGGTACTTTTAACCCTAGAATCATAAATCATTTTGCAGTGAAAAATATTCATCATACTTTTGCTTTACAAAGAGCTACTTCTACCTCTTTAGGATCAAGCATTCATGTAATAATTCTCTCTATTTTTTCTGTAATATGATAGATAATATCACTAGAAATATACTCTACTCAAGCAGTTTCTAATGTAGATTTTGCAGTTGGTAATACTTCAACATTAAATCATACTAATATAGCTTCACTTCATTTTCACATCAATATATCTGTCTCTGTTATAGATCATACTCATGCATGGATTATTTGCACTGTAGTTTCTGGAGTAGATAATTTAAGAAGAGATCATTTAATAGCTTCAAGTGATCCATTTGTATCAGCTTTTAGTATTATTTTTAATTGTTTTAGATTTCATGCTTTTATCTTTGACATAAGTAGAGCTAAACCTGTAGTTCAAACTATTTTTTGTCTATGCAATATTGCTCTATATTCTTCAGCTTTTTGCTTAGCTAATTCTACACTATTTACTACTTGTAATATATCTCAACCATCTACAACTTTATCCAATCAAACAATCAAAACAGGTTCTCATGGTATAGCATATTTAACAGAATGATTAGTATAATCTTTTAATACTTTTATTTTTCAATATGTATCTTGACAAACAATATTATCTCCCATTTTTACAGTTCAAGTATTTACTAAAACCGTAGCAACAGGTCATAATTTATGATCTAAATGTGATTCTATAACAGTTGCTATTCATGCTCTATCTGGATTAGCTTTCAATTCTTGCATTTCAGCAACTAGTAAGATAATTTCTAATAATTCATCAATTCAAAATCATGATTGTGCTGAAATAGGTACCATAGGTGTATCTCATCCCCAATCTTCAGCTGTTAATCAATTTTCTACTAACTGTCATTTTACATGTTCTGGATTAGCTCATTGTTTATCCATTTTATTAATGGCAACAATAATAGGAATACCTGCCTCTTTTGCATGATTTATTGATTCAATTGTTTGAGGTTTTACTCATTCATCAGCAGCAACCAATAATACAGCAATATCCGTAGACTTAGCTCATCTTGCTCTCATTACAGTAAAAGCTTCATGTCATGGTGTATCCAAAAATGTAATAGTACCATTATCTAATTCTACTTGATATGCTCATATGCTTTGAGTAATTCATCCTGCTTCACCTGATGCAACCTTTGCCTTTCTGATATAGTCTAATAATGAAGTTTTACCATGATCTACATGTCACATAATAGACACAACTGGTGTTCTAGTTGTCAATTTAGATTGATCATCTTCTCTCAATAAATCAGCAATATTACCAGATAATACATCTTCTACAGATGCTCATCAAGATATATCTCTCTCCAACTTAATATCAAATACTTCTGCCACAATAGATGCAGAGTCAAAATCTATTTTTGAGTTAATATTTACCATCATTCAGTTTTTCATAAATTCTGCCATAAGTCTAGGTAATACTACTCAGATTTTTTCAGATAATTCTTTTAGTGATAAAACTTCATGTACAATAACTGTTTCTCATTTTTTTTCTACTAAGTTTTGTTTAATATCCTCTATATTTTTTTCTAATTTTTTATTTACTTTATTAGATCTAGTAAATGTAACTTCCTTATCTTCATCATATTTCAATCTACCTCTTGTTTTTTTGTCTCAAAAGAATAATTTTGATTTTTTACCTTCTGAATCTTTATCAAAATCTGATCATTTATATCCTTTTTTATTATTGTTATTATTTGAAACTGGGAATTTTTTATGTAAATCTTTGTTTACTGTATTATTAGTTGTAGATGTTTTCGAATCTTTATTTATTGTGAATTTATTATTAGTAGAATTTGATGAGGTTCTATTATTATTATTATTGTTTGATCTTTGTGTAGCATCTTTGTCTGCTCTTTTTATTACTATTGTTTTTTTAGGTTGATCATCTCTTTTTGGTTGCTCTGATTTTTTTGGTTGCTCTGCTCTTTTTACTACTTCTATTTTTTGTACTATTCCTTTTTTTCTTAGTTTTACCTTTACTTCTTCTTTCTTCTGATCATTTGGTTTTTTTTCAGATCAAGAAATAGCTCAATCATTTTTTTGAACTACTATTGGTTTTTTTATTATTATTTTTTTCTTCTGAACTACTATTGGTTTTTTTTGTGAATTATCCTTGTTTCAATCCTTTTCTGAAGAATTAATTTGAGTATAATAATCGTCTACTATATTTTTGTCTGCCATTATTAAAATTACTGAATAAATAAAGAAAATATTTGGATAGTAGAATAAGTAATTTTTTAAAAAAGTCAAAAAATTATACAAAAACTTGTAAAAACAGGTTTTTTTATTAATCTCTAAGTAATTTAAAATTAAAATAGAATATATGATAAATGAAATAAAATCATTAGTAGATGAATTTTTTAATAGGTTAAATATTAATATAGATTCCCTTGAAATTAATAATGAAGAAAATTCAAATATATATAATATTGTAATTAATAGCAATGAATCTTGAGTAATAATCTGACAAAATTGAAAAAATCTAGACTCTATTCAAAGTATACTTAGATTGATAATATCTAATAAAATATGAGAAAAAATAAAGCTTCATATGGAAGTAAATGATTATATAAAATCTAGAGATGATAGACTTTTTGACTTTATAAAATGAAAAATCTCATATGTAAAAAGTTCTAAAAAAGATTTTCGTCTACCGTTTTATTCAGCTTATGAGAGAAAAAAAATTCACTGATTTATATCAGATTTAAAAGATCCTAAAATATATACAAAAAGTATCTGAGAATGAAATGAGAGAAGACTTAATATATGTTTTCAAGAAAAAAGACTGACTATAGATATTGATTGAGATGATATATAAAAAAATGAAAATTGATTTATATAATTTAATATGTACTTTTGTTCTACCCCTACCCCCCTGCGGGGTACTTCCCCTGAAAGGGGCAGAAAATTTTAAAGTCATATTTTTATACTATTTTTCTTCCCTTTCCAATGGAAGTCCCGAGGAAAGAGGGGATGGGTTAGAAAAATATAGGAAAAATTAAATAAAAATATAATAATTAAACAAAATGAAAAAAATTACGAAAAGACTGATAACAACTACACTATTAATAATAGCTTTAATTTGATTTTATATTGTAAATAGTTTGAATTATATTAAACATATAGAAATAAAAAGATCATTTGTGGAACATCCAGAAAATCTTCCAACAAAAGAAGCAGCTGTAAATAGTTCTATCTGATTCAGAAATCTTAAAGCTGATATATATTGGCTTGAAACTATTCAATATATATGATGAAATGCAATATGATCAGAATATAAAAAATATTTATATGTAATACTAGATTTGATAACTGAATTGAATCCTTATTTTGAACATCCATATATAATTGGACAATTATTACTACCTAGCTACAACGAAAGATATGAAAATCTTCCTAAAGAAGAACAACAAAAAAACATAGATGAATCAATAAAATTGGGATTGAAATGAATAGAAAATTTTTGTGAAATGGATAAAATTGAATTAATAAAAAATGAAGATGATTTACAAAAAATATGGACAGATGAAAAATACAAAAATCCATGTAAAAGCTACAATGTACCTAGTTACCTTGCTTATATTTATTATTATTATAATCATGATCCACAAACTGCAGCTTTATACTACAAAGTAGCTAGTGCTGTAGATGATTCTCTAGCTTGATCAAAAATAATGGCAGCAATAATGTCTTGAAAATGATGAAATAGAGAAAAATCATATTTTATGTTTTTAAATATAGCTAAATATATAGAAACAGAAGATAAAGCATGTCTAGAATTTGCATGAAATTTAGAACAAGCATGAGCAGAATTATTTATAAATAAAAGAGTAGATTTAAATGCTACTATTCTGAAAAATATTGAAAATAGCAGAGTTAAAATTTTTGGAACATTCACTGAAGAAAAAGAGGAAGATATCTTATCAGATACTAAATGTCATAATTATATAAACAAGGCTATACGTGAATTAAATCTAGAATATATTGAAAGAGCTGAAGCTAGATACTTTAAAGACAAATCAAAACATAGCTTAAGTGCAAAAGAATTATTTGAACAAAATTATATAGAATTCTTACCTGTAGATTTTCAACAATACAAAGATTATTGAATAATTTATTTCTTCAATACTGAAATAGGTAATTATGACTACAAAATGTGAACATATGAAGAATTGTGACTATAAAAAATTGCGACTAAGTCGCAATTTTTTATAAGCTAAATGAGCTTCATACCAACTAGCATAAGTAGAATATCTTTTAATTTCATCATTTATAGTAGATTTTCATCTTGATAATACTTTTGCTATTTTAGATTGTTTCATTTTTTGATTTAACATTTTCTCTATCATTAATCTTTCTTCAAAACTAATGTATCATTTATTACTTTTCTTTTTTATATTTTTTTCTATAATTTTCATAAGACACTTTTGGGATAATTAAACTAAGCATTTATATTATACTCAAAGTGTCCGTTTTTATTTTAGAATTTTTATTGAATTTTAAAAATTTGCTATTTAATCATTTATTTATATAATCCTTCTCGTTTATTTATATAATAATTAATAAGTTAATATGAAAATAGAAAAAAACTTACTACCAAATTCTATTATTGAATTCATAGTAGAAGAAGAAACAGAAAATGTTGCAAAATATAGAAAACAAGCATTACAACACATAGAAAATAATGCTGATATTAAAGGTTTTAGAAAATGAACAAAGATTCCAGAAGCTGTATTAATAAGAAAATTCGGAGATGAATATGTAAATAGAATGACTATTGATTTTGCTATTGATGGTATATATAGAGATACTTTGAGAACAGCATGAGTAGTCCCAGTTGCTCAATGAGAAATAAAAGAAATTATATCTCAATCACCTTTAAAAGTAAAAATACATATAGAAATCCTTCCAAGTGTAGAAATAGAGTCAAAATATAAAGAAATAAAGTTAAAAAAACAAGTAATAAATGTGAGTGATGAAGAAGTGAAAAATGCAATGGATCAAATACAAACTAGATTTACTACATTTGAATTAGTAACTGATGAATCTTATAAATGTCAAAAGTGAGATAGAGTTAGTATTAATACTAGTGGTTATGAGAATAACAAATTATTAAATAACACTAGTATGCAAGAATATCCACTAATACTTGGTTCAAATTTACTAGTTCCTGGTTTTGAAGAACAAATTATAGATGCAAAAATTGGTGATAATCTAGAATTTCCAGTACAATTTCCTGCAGATTACCATAATGAAGAATTTGCTAATAAAAATACTACTTTCAAAGTAGAAATAATAAAAATAGAAAAATCTGTTAAACCTGAATTTACTGAAGAGTTCATAGAACAATTAAGAGGTAAAAAATTAGATTTAACTTGATTTAAAGATTTAATAAAACAAGAAATAAGTGAAACAAAAGAAGCAAATGCAAGAATAGACGAAGAAACTAGATTGATGGAAGAATTAATGAAAATAACTAAATTAGAATTATGAGTAAATTTATTAAAAACTCAAACTGAAAAAGTATTTAATGAAATAAAAGAAAATATAACTAAAGACGGTCTAAGAATAGCTGATTATTTAGAAAGCTTGAAAATGGATGAAGAAACTTATAAAGAAAAAAATGTAAAACCTATAGCAGAAAAAAGATTACAATGAGAATTAATATTACATAAATTGGATGAATTAGAAACTATTGAAATATCTGAAGAAGAAATGACAAAAGAAATAGAGAATATTTTATCTAAATTTGGTTCTAGTGATGTTTTGTCTAGATTAAAAGAATTATACATGCCAAACAGCAAATATTACGATGAATTGAAACAAAGAATTAGATACAGAAAAATAATTGATATGTTTTTTGAAATATAATATAAATATTGAAAAACTTCGTCTTTCTTCATCAAAATAAAATATTTCTCAGTCTCTTACTAGAAGTAAGCTCCTTTCGAAAATTTTATTTTTCCTCGAAATACTCGTTTTTGAGTGTTTCTAGATAAAAAAACCTAAGATAAATTTATCTTAGGTTTTCTTTTTTCCAATTCTCTATTTCTTTATGATTACCTGATAGTAAAATATTTGGAACAGATTTTCACATAAATATTTCTGGGCGTGTGTAAACAGGATATTCTTTTTTTCTATCAAATTTTTCAGAAAAACTATCTTCTTCTAATGACTTAATATTTCATATTACTCATGGTATATGTCTAACTAATGCATCTATAAATACACAAGTAGACAATTCTCAACTTGTAAGAACATACTCACCTATACTTATAGAATAATCAACATAAATGTCTATGATCCTTTGGTCTATTCATTCATAATGTCCACATATAATAATAAATTCATTGTCTAGTGACTCATAATATTTCTCTATTTTTTCTTGATTTAATAAATCTCAACTAGGAGTCATATATATAACAGGTATTTTATGTCCAACATTATCATAAATAGATTCTATTGATTTTGCTAAAGGTATAGCTGATATTACTTGTCCGTGCATTCAATATGCCTTATCATCAACACGCTTAAAGTTATCATCTGAAAAATCATTTAATTTATATAACTCACATTGAAAAAGTCATTTATCAATTGCTCTTCACAAAATAGAAAAGGATAAATATGACTCAAAAATTTCAGGAAATATTGTAATAATATGAATTTTCATTTTTATTTATTATATACTTTAAATAATTAAAATTTCACACAAAATCCAACAATACTATGAATTTAATAAACAAATGGCTGAAACCATCTGTTGAAAAAATATATTTATTTACTTGTCAACAGAATGCTTTAGCTTTCTGTGAATATTACTATGGTATTTAATTACTTGTTAAGGAAGGTCTGAAAAACTATTTAATTTTGATAAAATACTATATTTTTTAGGAAATTTTTATGAATAAAATTTTTACTTTAGTTATTCTAAGGGAAAAATTTTTGAGTGAAAATTTACAAAAAAGATGTATTTTTCATTTAAATTAGTTTTTCAGACCTTCCTTAAGCATATCCAGTTATTTAATACATATAATTAACAAGTATTTTTCTCGTGATTATATCTACTATTTCTTCGGGAGTAATAGATTCTACATCTATAACTAAATCAAATATATCATCTCTAGGTGGAAAATGAATATGAGGATATACTTCCAAATATCTTTTTTCTACTCATGATTCCCTATTATGATTTTGAATTATTATTTCAGATAAAATTGTTCATTCTCTTTTTTGAATTCTTTCATATCTTATAGATTCATTACATTTTAGATATATTTTGAAAGAATCAGGTATAAAATACCGAGCTAATCTACTCTCAAATATAAAATTATCATTATTTTTTCAAAATCTTTTTACTTTATCATCCAATTTAATATCAAAAGAAAAATCATTTTTTACGATATTCTCTTCGAAATCATAAATGGTTAATCACAATTCTTTTGCCCAACTTCTCATAATATTTCAACTAGACATAAATTCATATTCTAATTTTTCAGAAAGTAGTTTTCATACAGTAGATTTTCAACTTCATGCAAATCAAAAAATAGTAATTTTCATATATAAATAAATAATTTATTAAATAATATTTAATAAATATACTAAAAAAAGCCAAAAAATCAATGTTAAAATTTACAAATAAACTTTTATGCATAATATTAAGTAAATACTGAAAAACTCTCATCTATAAAAAAATTATCTTTTTTACTAAAATTTACTTAAGGAAACACTGAAAAACTCACATCTATAAAAAAATTATCTTTTTTGCTAAAATTTACTTAAAAATTTTTTGCTTAGAATAGCTAATCAAAAAATTATTTTCATAAATTTTATCTAAAAAATATAGATTTTTATTATTA
>JAUXPL010000043.1 GCA_030683605.1 Candidatus Altimarinota bacterium | reverse complement strand
ATCAAAATGATGTGCTACTCAACCAAGTTATTCATGAGCAACTTACAATGTATGAACAGCAACACTTGTAAATCAATCATGGCAATCAACAAATGAAAACGAAGCATGTTATTGGACATGTTGATTGTGAAAAGTATTGTTATGAAATGATTGTGTAAGTGAAAACTGTAGTTGAACAACACCAGATTGAACAACAAAATTATCAAATGCAACAAGTGTATCATGATGAACATGGAATTATAACACAACTCCATGAATATGTACTTATTCTTGTAATACATGATATCATACAGAAGATGCATGAGAGAGTTGTATAAGTGATACACAATCTTGTGTAATAGCAAATTGAACTTGAAGTCAAACATGGAATGGAACATGATGGAATACTTGTACAGTTACAAGTTGTGATGCAAACTATGTACAAAGCTGAAATACTTGTGTACTAGACACATCATGGTGTGCATATGGTTCTACAGCATTTACAAATGCTCTATGATGGACTGATACAGAATTGAGATATGATAGTGGAACAAATAAATGTTATGTATTCTGAGATGAAAATACAAATGCACAAAATGCATGTAATAAATGGATAACAGATAATGTAACACTATGATGAAGCTGGATATGGGTACCCGCAAGAAATTTCATAACAGATTGACACGGAACAGATTTAAAAGATACATTTTATCAAAGAGAAGTAACATATAATGATAATACGTATGTATGTAGATGATTTGCAGTGATGAAATATGAAGCTAAGTTTACAAGTACATCATGAAAATCTCAACCAGATCCAACTGGTTGGGCTACATGGGCAACTAGTGATTATGCAACAGATAATGATACATTTCCAGAAACAATAAATAGTGGAATTACATCAAAAGTAGCAGATAATCCAATAGCATATATCAGACAATGAGAAGCAATAGACGCATGTAAATGAAGCACAAGTAATCAGTATCATCTAATTACAAATAATGAATGGATGGCTCTAGCAAGAAATATAGAAGCACAAAGTGTAAATCTAAAAGATTGAAACAAACTGTATAGATGACTTGATTGATGAAATGGTCAAAATGGAGAAGATTGAACACTATGATGTGGTAAAACATGATGACAAACTACATATTGGACAGCTCCAGCATGAACAGATAATAATTCATTATCTAGTACTAGATCAAGTTGTGATGATATGAGACAAAACAAATTATCAAATGGAAGCATAGTTTGGGATATATCATGAAATGTATGGGAACATGTAAATAAATCAAATGTAGCAAATACAAGTAATAGTAGAACAACTAATAGTGGTTGGAATACTAATGCTTATTCAACAGAAGCTATGTGTAGTAATGGAACATGGGCATGGAGATGATGGAATGGAACAGATGCACAGAGTATAACAGCATGTACTATGATATGATGATATACACAAGCTAGTTATGGACCATTCAATAACTGGAATGCAGATAATTGAGTATGAAGAATATATGCTAATAATACAGAAGACAGAGATAATGTTTTCCTCCGTGGGGCGGGTGGTGCTAATGGCGCGCGCTCGGGTCTTTTCACGATGTACTTGGATTGGGATGCTATGGGTCAGTATGATACTGTTGGGTTTCGTTGCTCTTGGTAATCTAGAAACGAAACTTGTACACTTGTATATTTGGGCTTAGGCAACAGAAAGTAGGGAATTAGAAAGCCAAAGCACAAATGTTTACTGGACAAAAAATAAGAAAATTTTGACAAATGGACTTAATTTTTATATAATGTATATAACTTCCATAAATAAATGGTTGTAAAATACGAGTAATAAAAAGAGAGGTGTACTAAACCTCTCTTTTTATATTGTTTTCCTTTTTCTTACAATTTTTTTCTTTTTAAGTGAAAAGGATACAATATAACCTTTCCATACAGGAAAAGTTACTAATACTTTCATAAATAAATACGTTAAAAATTAAAATACGAGTACTTTAGTTTTGAAAGTAAAAACTAAAGTATATACAATGTATAAACTTTTAAGTAAATGTAAAATAAATATGACAATTTTTACAGCAAAAAATATATTAGATGCTTATAAATTAGCTAGAAAATTAAGAAAAAATAAACAAGAAGTTTATATGTTTGATCAGAATTTAGAGGAGAGATTAATAATGATGTTAAATGAATTAAAAAATAAAATAGCTTCTAAAAGCTATTTTATTTTATTTTTTACATAAATACTTTATTTTTTGACATTTTTAAATATAGTTACATTCGTTATTTATTCAATTAAATATTTTTATTATTAACTAGATTTAAAATGAGTGTTTCAAATGAGACGGTTATTGGTTTTAAATGAGTAGATTTTCACTATGATTTTAGAAAACCTATATTAGAAGAAGTTACTTTTAATGTAAGAAAAGGCTCTAAAATAACTATTATGTGACAAAATGGTGCAGGTAAATCTACTATATTTAAATTGATAAATGGTGAATTAGAAAAAAAATGATGAGTAATCAATATAGATAAAAAATTGACTATAGCAACAGGTTATCAAGTAGTACAAGCAGAAGATAAAGAATTAACAGTACAAGAATTTTTTAGAAAATATTATCAAGATGATACGGTATTTAATATTGATAAACAAATATTTGAAATACTAGAAGTAGTAAATCTAAAAACAAAGCTAGATAAAAAAATATCTGCTTTTTCATGAGGTCAACAAGCTAGATTATTGTTAGCTGCAGCATTAATCCAAAATCCAGATATTTTATTATTGGACGAACCAACAAATAATTTGGACAAAGATGGTATTTGGTATTTAACTGATTTTTTACAAAATTATGTTAATACAGTGCTAGTTATATCACATGATGCTGAGTTTTTGAATAGTTTTACAGACTGAGTATTGTATTTGGATGTGCATACAAAAAAAGTAGAACAATTCGTATGAGATTATCACGATGTAGTAGAGCAAATACAAAGAAATAAAGAAAAAGAAAACATGGCAAATGCAAGACTAAAAAAAGAAGCTCAAGCCAAAAAAGAACAGGCAAATGTCTTTGCTCATAAATGATGAAAACTTAGACAAGTAGCAAAAAAGATGAGAGAAGCAGCAGAAGAAATGGAGGATGATATGGTAGATACTAGAAAAGATGATAAAACAATTAGAGAATTCAATATACCACTTCAAGAAAATATTGGTTGAGTATTATTAGAGCTACATTCAGTTCATATAATGAATCATGATGAAGTAGAAGAAAGAGAAATAGAAATAAAAATCAGAAAAGATGATCATTTATTATTGTCTGGACCAAATGGTATATGAAAATCTACATTATTAGAAAAAATAGTAAATGGTGATGAATCAGGATGTAGTTTGACACCATGAGTAAAAATAGGGTATTATAGACAAGATTTTTCGAATCTAGATTTCAATCAAAATGTATATGATTGTTTGAGAGATGCTTGTGTTGATGATATATGAGAACAAGAGCTTAGATCTACTGCTGCCTGATTTTTGATTACTTGAGAAATAATGAAAACAAGAATCTGAGATTTATCAGAATGACAAAAATGATTAGTTGCATTTTGTAGATTGGTATTTTTGAAACCAGGTGTATTAATATTAGATGAACCAACTAATCATATAAATTTCAGACATATTCCTGTTATTGCAAAAGCATTAGATGAGTTTGAATGATGAATGATATTGGTTTCGCATGTGGATGAATTTGTATGGCAAATTAGAATTGATCAATACTTGGATTTATAAAATTTATTTTACTTTTAATAATTTAAAAAATATGAAAAAAATCTTATTAGTGCTTTTATCAGTTTTTTTACTTTTTTCTTGTTCTTGAAATACTCAGAATTTATCAAATACTTGAATTAATAGCTTGGATGTTATCAATCCTGATGCAGATTATGTTTATTATTACTGAATAACTTGTCCTCATTGTGTAAATGTTACTGATTATTTTAGTGAAAATGACATAATGAATAAATATAAAATTGAAAAAAGAGAAGTATGGGAAAATGATGATAATTATAAAATATTTGAAGTTGTTTTATCTGATTTATGAATAGCAGATGAAAAGAAATGAGTACCATTTATGTACAGAAAATCTGATAAAAAATATTTTAGTTGAGATAAAGAAATAATAGAATATTTTGATAAAAATATTATTAAATAATTAAAACAAATTATTATTACAAAAAAATAGAGTGTAGATAAAAAATACACTCTATTTTTTTGCTTATTTTTGCAAAATTATCTTAAATATATTAAAATATATATATATTACTAATAAAATATATGTTTTTATGACAAATTATTTAGCACTAGATAATAATTTTGATGAAGTTAAAAGAAATAATTTTTTTAACTTTTCTTTTGTATCTTCATTAGTCTGGATGTTTTTTCATTTTACAGTCGTATATTTTTTCTTGATTCAGTTAAAAAGTCCTCTTCTAGTTTGAATATTTCTATGATTTTGAAATTTTGTTTCTTTTTTATTTGATAGTCCTATATGAGTTATACAAAAATATTTTGATGCAAAAAAAATATTTTTGTATGGTACATATTTAATGTTATTTGTTTCACTTATTTTTTTGTATTTTATTTATCAAACTACAACAATTGAAATAAAAGCTGATTTTTCGGTTAGTGCATTAAAAATTTTAATGTCATCTGTATTTAATGTATTTCTATTAATTTTAACAGTTACACTTTATTGAATTATTAAAGAAATTTCAGAAGTAACAAGTTTTTCATATATAATGAATAAATCAGATCCGAGTGAATATTCTAAATTATTTTCAAAGAGAAATATATATTGTTGATTATGAAGTTTAGCTTGATTGTTAATCTCATGAATTATATTAGCTTTTTCATCATTATTTGCTGTAATTATATTAGTTTTGACTGTAATATACAATATTTATTTTACAGTAAAATATTTTGATAGTTCAGAGAATGAAATCAACTTGAATGATTTAAAAAATATTAAATTAATAACAAAACAAGATATAATAGATAAAAAAGATAATTTAGTAGATTCTTTAAAAGAATACAAAACTACAATATTATCAAATAAATCTGAATTAATAGAAAAAACCAAAAATATAAAATTTTTATTTATAAAGCCAGCAGAAAAAAAACAAAAAATTGATTATAATGAAATATTAGAAACAACAAAGTCTGATATGAAGATTTTTTATCAAGTTATATTTCAAGCTCCTTACAATCATAGATTATTAATTATGTGTTGAATTTTTACATTATTTTGATTTTGGGATACATTTGTAACATCATTTTTGATAGATTTTATAGATCAAGTAATTAGAAATAATAGATCAGATTTAGAAAAATTTTATATTGAAAATATATTTACTGCATATGTGTTTATTGCAATACTTGCTATTCCAGCATATTGAGCCCAAATACCACTTATTAAATTATGAGAAAAAATTTGATTATTAAAAGTATTATTATGATGAACACTACTTTCTTGAGTATCAATATTTTTATTTTGAGTTTATGGTACATTATTGGCTATATTATTTTTATGAATATTAAATAGTTTCTGATATGCTGCTGGTATGCCTCTTTCACAATGAGAATTCTCAATAGAGTATAATAATACATATGCAGAAAAGAATAATCTAAAACAAATAGATTCTAATGCATCATCTGCACCAATCAAAATGATAGCTAATTTAGCAAATGTAATATGATTAGTAATTTGATGAATATTAATAGAGTTATTTGGTTATAGTTGAACATTTTTCGTATTTGGTTCAGTATTCATTTTTGTATTTGTTCTATGAGTATTAAAAAGAAAAGAATATAAACTTTAGGTTTATATTCTTTTTTAGATAAGAATTTTTCATACTTTCCTTGAGTTAAGAAATGATTAGGCATAATCTAATATTATAATTATAAGTTTTGACTAAGTCTCAGTAAAATATATAATAATACTGAATTAGTAAAATATTAATTAAATTTATGAAATATTTATTTTCATTTTTTATGTTACTTGTATATGTAATTATTGGAATTTTTCAAACTCCTATGATTACTTTTGCTATGCAAGAAAATATAATTATGGAAATGAATATGCATCATCATCAAAAAGTACATATAAATGAATTGAATGATTGTTGTTTAAATAATTCAGTAGATGACAAAGATTGTAATCATGAATGTTGTTTCAAGTCTGACAGATCTACTATATCAAATATAGTAAATATATGACAAAAAGATAACAAAAAAGAAAAAATACAAATTACATATTTTCTTGATATTTTTGCGGTTTCTATAAATTCATTTTCAAATAAGAGTTTATTAAATAAAACTTCACCACCAAATATTAATCGAGATATAAAGAATTATTCTTATATCGATTTAATAAAAATTATCAAATCAAATATTTAAATTAACTATCTTCGAGATTAAAGATGGACATTTTTTATTGTCTGTATTTTCTTATAAAAGATAGTTTTTTTAGTATATTAAAATTTCAAAATGAAAAAAATAATAAAAATTAAGTGAATGCATTGTATAAGCTGTGAAATGATTCTAGAAAAAGAATTAAAAAATATAACTTGAGTACAATTGTTGATGATAAGTTATAAAAAGTGAATAATGGAAATAGTATATGAAAATGATTCTGATTATAAAAAAGTAGTTGATATAATAGAAAAAAATGGCTATAATGTACAATCAAACGAAATTGAAACAGATAATGTAACTAATGTATTAAACAATATTGTTGCAGTTTTAATAGTAGTAGTTTTGTTTGTATTTTCTGGATTATTTGATCTAAATAAATATATTCCAGATACTTCTACTCTTAGTTACTCATGAGCATTACTTGTATGAATTATAGCTTCTGTTTCTACATGTTTAGCAATAACATGATGATTGATAATATGATTTTCAAAATATATAGATAGTACAAATACTACAAATTGACATATAAGGGTACAAATCTGATTTCAATTATGAAGAATTATTTGATTTTTTATACTTTGATGATTGCTTTGAGTTACTTGAAAATTATTTAGTCTAAGTTTTTCTATTTGATCTATACTTACATTTTTTGTATGAATAATTCTATTATATATATGATTAAACATATTATGAATCCTACCATCTATATCTAGATTATGATTTCATATGCCTAAAAGTTTTGCATCAAAAATAGAAAAATTATGAAAACCTAAGTATGCACCTATTGCATGAGCTTTGACTTTTTTCTTACCATGTTGATTTACACAAACTATTCAACTTTTAGCTATTAGTAGTTGAAGTTTTTTAGGGGGGTGATTAATTATGTTATTCTTTGTATTATGAACTTTTCCAGTTTTATTTTCTATTTGATTAGGTTCTAGTTATTTTGAATGAAAAAAGTTTCCAATTTTTAATAAAATAATAGCTGTAATCCTTATTTTTTTCTGACTTACAACTATTTGAAATTCTTATAATTTATTAAGTTTTTCAAGTCTGAAAAATAATAATACAAATCAAGAGTTACAAAATATTAATTGAGATGTGCAGGAAATAACTGTATGACATGATTGATATCAAATGGTTCCAAAAGAATTAGTAATAGATACATGAAAAAATTATAAAATTACAGTATTACCAAGTGAAAATGGTAAATGATGTATGTCTACTCAAGTAATACCTAAATTAAATTCAAAAGTATCTTATATTTTAAAATGACAAGCTATTTATTATGAAATACAAAATGCTAAAAGTTGAACTTATGAAGTAGTTTGTGGTTCTATGTGAATGTTGCAATGAAAAATAATTGTTAAGTAACCCATCTCGCCCTAAAGGATACACCATCGTATAAAAAGGGAAGAAATAATATACTTGATATTTTGTTATGCTAACTTAATTCTTCCCTTTTCAAGGGAAGTGGCTGAAAGCCGAGGGGTTAAAACCAAAGTACACAATTTTTAATATATAAATTTTAAAAATATGAAAAAAACAAAATTAAATATTTCTTGAATGCATTGTTCAAGTTGTTCCAAAATAATAGAATCAAATCTGTCTGATAATCCAAATATTATCACATCAAAAGTAAATTTTTGAAATAATAAAGCAATTGTTGAATATGATGAAAATAAAATAACTGAAAGTGAAATAATCAAAATAATTCATAAATCAGGTTATAAAGCTACAAATGGTGATATAAATATAATTGATGAATCAAAAGATTGGTTTAAAAAAAGTTTATTTTGATTTACATTATCTATTCCATTGATTATTTTTATGGTATATGATTTTGTAAAATGACTAAGTTATAATGAAATTATAATGCCTTACATGGCTATTATTTCTTTGTTTATAGCAACAATAATACAATTCAGTTTATGATTAGCATTTTATAAATGATTTTATGCAGCTCTTAGACAAAAAACTGCTAATATGTATAGTTTGATAGCAATATGAACTACTGTTGCTTTTGTTTACAGTATATATTCTTTTATAAAATTTTATCTAGATACTTGAAGTATTATATGACTAAATGGTATGAAAATAGAATGAATATATTTTGAAGTTTCAGCTTTATTAATAACATTTGTATGTTTTTGAAAATACTTAGAATCAAGAGCAAAAAATAAAACTAATGAAGCAATTACAAAACTTATATCATTAGCTCCAAAAACAGCTTTTGTAAAAATAAATAATAATTTCATAGAAGTAGATATAGAAAAAATAAAAATTTGAGATACTATTTTGGTAAAACCATGAGATAAAATACCAGTAGATTGAAAAATAACTACTTGATTTGCGTCAATAGATGAATCTATGTTGACAGGTGAGAGTCTACCAATTGATAAAAATATATGAGATAAAGTACTTGCTTGAACATTAAATAAACATACTAGTTTTGAAATAATTTCAACTCAAATTTGATCTGGAACAATGCTTTCACAAATTATTAATTTATTAGAGGAAGCTAGTATATCAAAATCAAATATAGAATCTTTTGCAGATAGAATATCAAAAGTTTTTGTTCCTATAGTAATTATACTTTCTATTTTGACATTTATTATTTGGTATTTTGTATTGTTATCTACTTTTGAAAATGCATTACTTTTGGCTTGTAGTGTAGTAGTTATAGCTTGTCCTTGTGCTTTATGATTAGCTACTCCAACAGCTGTTATAGTTTGAAGTGGTATTTGAGCAAAAAATTGAATACTTATAAAATGATGATCAGCACTAGAAAAAGCAAATTATATAACTGCTGTTGCTTTAGATAAAACTTGAACAATTACTCAATGAAATCCTAAAATACAAGATATAAAAATATTTTGAAAAATAGAAGAAAATGAAATATTAAAAATAGCATATTCTTTAGAGAATAATACAAATCATCCTATTTCAAAATGTATAGTTGAATACGCAATATCTAAAAATATTAAATTAATTATTTCATCAGATTTCAAAATAATAAACTGAAAATGAGTTAATTGAAAAATAAATGAAATAGATTATATTATTTGAAATAAATCTTTAATAGATGATCATAAATTAACTATTACTGATGATATTTCAAAAAATTATGAAATCTTAGTTAATGAATGAAAAACAGTTTTATTTTTATGAAATACTATTGAAATACTTGCTTTGATATCTGTAAGTGATGAAGTTAAAGAAACTTCTATATCTGCTATAAATACTTTAAAAAATATGTGAATAGAAGTGTTTATGATTACCTGAGATAATAAAAATTCAGCTAATTATATAGCAAATAAAGTATGAATAAAACTTGAAGATGTATACTACGAAGTACTACCTCAAGATAAGTGAAATATAATCAAAGAAATACAAAAAAGAGGTCTAAAAGTAGCAATGGTATGAGATGGTATAAATGATTCTATAGCTATGATGAATAGTGATTTAGCAATTGGTATGTGATCTGGAAATGATGTAGCGATTGAAAGTTCGGATATTGTACTTATGAAAAATGATTTAAATGATGTAGTAAAAGCTATAAATTTGAGTAAAGAAACTGTTTCAAAAATAAAACAAAATTTATTTTTTTCATTGTTTTATAATTCTTTAGGAATACCTATAGCAGCTTGAATATTTATTTCTTATTGATTGTTTTTAAAACCTGAACTTGCTTGATTAGCTATGGCTCTAAGTAGTGTTTCAGTTGTTGTTAATTCATTATTACTTAGAGTAAGTGTTAAAAATAAATATTTTTCCTATATAAGTATCACATTACTAGTTATGTTTTTTCTTTCTATTTTTATTTCTTTTTCTAGTGTAAGTCAAACATATAATTTCGAAAGAGTATATACAAAAAATAATGATAAAGTATTGACTAGTATTACAAATTTTGTAGTTAATTCAAAAAATAAAATAAATATAGAAGAAGACTTGGTTCCAAAGATATTTATATTTAATGATAATATTCCACAATATTTCAAACTTTCATCTTGAATAAATTCACTTAAAAATGATGAAGTAGTTATATGATATATGGAAGCTAGGATGATGATAGAATTATGATTAATAAAATGAGTAGGTGATGAATTAACAAATTTCTTTTGATTAGATAAAGTAAAAGTAGTATGAATTTTATCTAAAACTGATACATTTTTGGATGATGTTCATATATTTAATTCTAGTAATTATGATAAAGTTATTTGAGATAATTCTAGTCTAGTATTTTTTGCTACACCTGATAAATTATGAATTAGAACATTTTATTTAATGGATAATACGAACATACCTAAATATTTTATAAATCAAATTGATACAAATACTTTTACTAGTAATTGAGTCATTAATATGTATGTATGATTTACTGACACTAATATGATGTTTCAATTAGGACTTATAAAAAATATTTGAGATAAATTATCTAATTTTTTCTGAAATGATGTAATATTTTATAAACAATTGAAAAAAACTTTTACTAGTTATGATATGATACATTTTGTTTCAAAAGAGGATTTTAAGATTAGATAGTTTAATAATAATAATTAAAATATGAAAAAAAATACTATAATAATAGTTTTAGTGGTATTATTAACTTTGTTTTTATGATATATTATTTATTTATATAGTATAAATTATATGAATATGTGAAATATGCATTGAAATAATTCTGGTATGTGAAATATGCATAATAGTACAAATAATAAAACTACAAAAAGTGAATTAATATATTGAAAATGACAAGAAGCAGTAGAAGAGAAAAAACAAGAAATTGTAAATTTGAAAGATGGTGATAATTATACTATTGAAATAGTAAAAATTAAAAAAAATATATGATGAAAACAAGTTGAAATGCTTGCTTATAATTGAAGTATTCCATGACCATTAATTAAAGTAAAGGAAGGTGCAAAAGTAAAGCTAACAATAGTAAATAAAGTAGCAGATTTAGAAACTACTTTGCATTCTCATTGATTAAGACTTAGTGACATGTTTGATTGAGTGGTAAAAGATATGATGTGAAAACAAGATCCTATATTAGAAGGTGATAGCTTTACTTATGAGCTTAGTTTTCCTGATGTGTGAGTATTTTGGTATCATCCACATTTGAGAGAAGATATACAACAAGAATTATGATTGTATGGTAATTATATAGTTGAACCAACTGATGATAATTATTATTCAAAAGTAAATCGTGAAGAATCTATAATTTTAGATGATATATCTCTAAATTGAAATAAATTAAAGCCTTTTTATAAAGAGTTTACAAATTATGTTTTGATGTGAAGATTTGGAAGTACTATGTTTATAAATGGAAATACTGATTATGTTTTTAATATGAAAAAATGAGAAGTAGTAAGAGTATATTTGACAGATGTAGCAAATACAAGAATATTTAATTTCAAAATTCCATGAGTTAAAATGAAACTTGTATGATCAGATATTTGAAAATATGAGAAAGAGACATTTATAGATAATATAGTTATTTCACCTTGAGAAAGATATATTGTAGATTTATATGCTCCAGATTTTGGAACTTTTGAAATACAAAATTCCACACCTGATAACAATTATGTTTTATGAAAAGTCTTAGTTTCAAATGAAAATATCGATATTTCTTATAAATCTAATTTTGAAACTTTAAATGTTAATACCGATATAATTAAAGATATAGACAATTATAGAAAATATTTTGATAAAAAAGTAGATAAAAATCTAAGTCTAGAATTATGAAACTTATGAAAAAAATGATGAATTACTGATGATCAAATGTGAAATATGAATATGTGACATGGTATGATGTGAGATAATTCAAATCAAGATATTGAGTGGGATGACAATATGCTAATGATGAATCAATTATCAACTTCGTTAAATTATGAATGGAAAATTATTGATAAAGATACAAAAAAAGAAAATATGGATATAAATTGGCAATTCAAAAAATGAGATATAGTAAAAATCCATATTGAAAATAAAAAAGATTGAGCTCATCCTATGCAACATCCATTTCATATACATGGACAAAGATTTTTAGTTATAAATAGAGATTGAAAAAGACAAGAAAATCTAGTATGGAAAGATACAGTTTTATTAAAAACATGAGAAAATATTGATATATTGGTTGATATGAGTAATCCTTGAGAATGGATGTCTCATTGTCATATTTCGGAACATTTGTTTTCTGGTATGATGATGCACTTTAGTGTAAAAGAATAATTTATTACATAATTTAAAAAAAATGAAAATTTTTACTACTTTAATTTTATCTTTTTTACTTTTTTCTTGTTCTTCTATTCCTGAAGTTAAAAAAGATATTGTATCTCCATTTTATTGAGATAAAAATTCAAGTATACAAATAAAAATTTATACAGATTTTGAATGTCCAGCTTGTATAGTATTTGAAGAAAAAATTTGAAAAGAATTATTTGAAAAATATGCTAATAATAACAAGATTTGAATAACATATAAAATGTTTCCTCTTAATTTTCATAAAAATGCTAAAGATGATGCTTTATCTGTATTATGTTCTAGTAAACAATGAAAATTCATTGAATTTTCAAATAAAATGTATGCACTAGAAAAAGAAAAGAAGTGAAAATCTGTTAATTTTGATGATAGATTACAAATAGCAAAAGATGTTAATTTAAATGAAACTGAATTTACTACTTGTGTAAATGAAAAACACTATTTAAATAAAATAGAATCAGATATAAAAGAGTGAAATGATATAGATAAAATTAGAGGAACACCTTCTATTTTTATAAACGGTGTTTTAATTGATATTTCTAAATTTAGAGATATAGAAGATTTTTTTAAACTTATCGATAATCTAACTTGAACATGAAAAACAAATTAATAATAATTATACTTTTATCTATGATAGCATTATTTAATGCAATTTATTTAACAATTAATGCATATGAATTATTGTTTGCTAAGGCAAACAGTACTTGAATAATACCATTTGTATGTGATATAAATTCTACTTTTTCTTGTTCCTCAGTTTTTAGTCATTCTTTTGCTCGGCCATTTTGAATACCCTTTCCTCTTATAGCTATTTTTGTTTACCCTATTATTATTATAGTCTCTGTTTTGTGATTAGCATGAATGATAAAAAAACATTTTACCATATTATTTTATATTTGATTAGCATGATTTTTATTCAATTCTTATTTTATAATAAATGAAATTATAGTTAATACTTATTGTATACTTTGTTTAATCTGTACATTAATTATTATAACTATAGCTATTTTGTGAAAAATATGAGAAATAGAAATTAAAAAAGAAAAAAAAGTTGCTTAAAATTTATTTTATATATTAATTAATTCAGAAATGTTAGATAAAAATTGAAAAAAGTACTTATCAGATATATTTCATTATATTTGAGTTTGATTTATTTGATGAGCTATAAGTCACGGATTTTTTAGTTGACAAAGATCTATTATTATGACTCTTATTTGAATTTGATTATTCATTTTTTGAGAACTATTGCAAAAACAAAATATCAAAAATATTAATTATTTAAAATTTCTTTTAGTTTGAGTTATTTATTCTATTTCTATTTGAATGATAAATTGATGACTTCAACATTTTCTTGATTCTCCAGAGAGAAGTTTATGGATAATTCCACTTTGATTTTTACTTTCATTGTTAATTTTTCCAATAAAAGAAAATATTTTATTTAAAGAAGTTAAGAAAAATTTTATATTTTTAATTACTTTTTCTATATTTATAAGTTCATCTGTTTTATTGGCTTATTTTTTGATTCCAAAAGATTTTTTCTGATTAGAAAATCATCACTATAATAGTACTGTAAAAGAGAAACATACTGAAGATAAAATTGGTATTAATAAAAAAACTTTAAATACTAATATAGAAACTAGTATTAAAGACGTTTCAGAAATAGTAGATATTGTAATTATAGAAGATAATCATTGAAATGATTGACATATTGATTAATATTATATAATAATTATATATTGTAACTATAAATATATGTTATTTCTCCCAATAATTGTTGCATTTTTTGCATCTATATTAACATTTTTTTCTTGATTTTGAATTGGAACTATCTTACTACCTGTTTTTGCAATATTTTTTCCATTAGATATAGCTATTGCTATGACTTGAATAGTTCATTTTTTCAATAATTTTTTTAAGCTATTTTTAGTTTGAAAATATTATGATAAAAAAATAGTTTTAAAACTATGAATTACTTGAATAATTTGAGCTATTTTATGAGCCTATTTACTTATTAAATTATCAAGTTTAGATTTGAATGTATTTTTCTCAATTTTCCAATTTGAATTTAATACAACTATATTAAAAATAATTATATGATTACTTTTAATTATATTTAGTGTATTAGAAATGTATCCTAAATTTAAGAATTTAAGTTTTTCAAATATAGCTATATATTTTATCTGATTTTTGAGTTGATTATTCTGATGATTATCTTGACATCAATGAGCTTTAAGAACAGCAGTATTGACTAAACTTAATTTAGAAAAAAATGTTTTTATTGCAACTGGAGTTGTGATTGCTTGTATGGTAGATTTTACAAGAATTTCAATATATTTTTGAAGTTTTAAGTTATTTGAAAAAGAAAATATTTTAATAATATTTTTAACTACATTATCTGCATTTTTATGAGCATATATATGAAGTAAATTGCTTAAAAAAGTGACAATAAATTTTATACAATCAATTGTTTCAATATTATTAATAACATTATGAATTTTAATAATGTTATGAATAATATAATATTTAGTAATCGCTCACACTAATAAAAATAGAAACTAAAAATTAGTTTCTATTTTTTTTTAAATTGATCACGAATTAATTTATATCTACTAAAAAATTGAGCAGGATTTTTCTAATAAAGAGAAAGTAAAATAGTATAATTAATACTCATGTTACTAGCAGATTTTTTAGTTATAGATTAATTACATAACTAAAACTTTTTTTTATTTCCACTACACTTTATTGGGGGGCAGTTTATATTACTTCCTATTTTTAAATTTTTGATTGAAATTCTACAGATATTAAACTATTTCATACTACATATTATCAATTGTTAATTCTTCTAATTCTATTATTTTATTATTATTGTTTTTGTTTTCTAATTCAATATCTTCTTCCAAATCTATCTCATCTTGTGATTTTTCTATTGCTATTTCTTCTTCATCTGATTCCTTTAATAATAAAATAGCATCGACTTTACCAGAAAATCAAAACTCATCTCATTTTTCCAGTATTCAATTCAATAAAAATGCTTCTTTTTCATCAGGAACATTTATTTTTAATAATTTTACTATTTCACTTTCTAATTCTGTATCCATTATAAATCACCATAGCATTTTTAAATGAAAGTATTTATCTTTGCTTGATAATGGATTTATTATTTTTTCTCTTATTATTCTTTTTTTTAATTCTTCTTCAGATCATAGAAAATTATTAAATTTTTCGCATTTTTCACAAAAATTTCTTAGTTTTTTTATATCAAATTTACCTATATTATTTAACTCACTTATTAATGTTGAAAAATATTTTTTCAGAACAATGTAAATTTTTACTAGATGTATATTCTCTTGAACTTAAGTTATTCATATTTTTATAATTAATAATATTTATAATAATTATAAAATAAAAAAAATAATTGTCAATTTTATATCTGTAATTTATAAGTTAGTTATAAATTACGGCATAATCTAAATTTTGGTGGATTAGAACCTTAGTAATTTATTTTTATAAATATATATTTTCTTTCTTTACCAAAATCTAAATTATACTATAATTTTTAAGACTTATCTTGAAAATTTAATAAGCTTAGCTTGACAATGAATAATAATTACATATACTAAATTATGTTACAAGACTTCAAGAATAACTTGATTATGTCGTTTGTAATCAAATTACAGGAGATAATTATGTATTATGATTTTTTTGATAATTCTGATATTTTAGAACACAAAGTAGTAATTCGTAAGAGACATAGTGTTTTACCTAGATTAGTTATTAATCCTAATCAGAAAAATGGAGATTATATTTGGGTTGAAGAAAGTTCTGAGTATGAAGATGTAGTATTTGATAGTGAAGAATTAGCTAAGAGTTATATTATTTCATTAGATGAATTCAAGACATTATCAGGTGATGAATTTACAAAAAAAAGATTAGAATATTATTTTATCCCTGCATAATAAAAAAAGGAGCTTTTTAAGCTCCTTTTAATTATCTAATTTAATTTCAAAATAATATTATTTCCTATAGTAGTTAATTTTAAAAGTTGATATATTTTTAATTACCTTATAATAAATAAATAAATAAATAAATAAATAAATAAATAAATAAATAAATAAATAAATAAATAAATAAATAAATAAATAAATAAATGCATATAACTAAAAAAGTAGTAATTGTTGCAATATATAATTCTAATAATGAATTATTACTTCAAGAGAGATGAGATTATTCAAAACATTGAGAGCAATGGGCTTTTTTTGGTGGATGAATCGAAGAGTGAGAGGGAATTGAAGAAGCTTTTTATAGAGAATCAAAAGAGGAATTGGATTTGGATGTGAGAAAATTTGATTGTAAATATATTTGAGAATATATTACTTATAATGTCTTAATGAAAAGATATGTATTAAGATACACTTATTTAATTAAAACAGATTTAAATGAATCAGATTTCAATGTACTAGAATGATCTGGATGTAAATATTTTTCATTTGAAGACTCTAAAAAACTTAAACATCAAACTAATCCTAGTAGATTTATAGAATATTTAAAGCTTAAAATATATGAAAGTAATAAATAAAACCACATTTATGTGGTTTTATTTGTTATACATACTTTTAAATTATTTATCATCTGATCAACTACTCATAAACTTTTTTTTAGAGTTTCATCATCTATATTTTCAAATATTTTTAATATATTTTTCTCATAAATCGGTGAAATTTTTTCTAGAGTTTTTATTGCTTTTTTTGTCATTGTAAACCTGAATATTCTTTTATCATCAGTATCTATATTTCTATTTATAAATCAGTTTTCTTCTAAAAATTTTAATTTCTTTGCCATATTTGGTTTGCTTCAATATGTTCATGTAAGTAAATCTCTGGATGTATTTGTTCAAGTGCTTATTAAATACAAAATTCAATAAGTTTTCACAGTCAATCAAACTTGAGAAAATATAAAATCTCAGCTGTTTTCTAGTATTGCAACTAGCTTGAATATTTCATTTATAAATATTTGTTTCTTGTTCATAATAATTGTTTTGTTGAATTAATTATGTTATTTTATTCTTATTTTATTTTTTTACAAACTTCATTTCATGCTCTGATTACTCATTCAAATCATCAACCGAAACTCCGAGCAGAAGATAAATACACATTTTCTAAATATGTATTGTATCAATAATCTGATTTTTTTTCATTTCATATTCTTTTACTAAATCAGTATACTGCTCAGTTTTTGTTTCAAGTATATTTTTCCATTGTTTTAGGTGTTCCATATTCTATTACATCTATGAAATCTCTGATTTTAGGGAAATATTTTTCCAGTCTAGTTATTAATAATTCTGTTTTTTCTTTCTTTTTTTGTTTGTATTCTTCTATTTTTAGATTATCCCACTGAGAATATTTTTCAAATAATGCTACTGTTAATACTGTTTTTCATACAGGTATATTTTTATTGTGATTATTATCAGTTATAGTGAATCAGATATTATTATTTTTTTCAAATGATATTTCATAGTTTTCATTTATAGTTACTATATAACTATCTTTGAATCTAGGATTTAGGTTTTCTATAGTGGTATTCAATCATATGTATACAGATGTTATTGATGGTCATATTTCATAAGTAGATAATTTTTGTATTTCTTTTTCGCTTAGTGGATTATTTTTTAATAATTTTTCGTATAATATAAATGGTGAAGCATTACATATAATTGTATCTGCATAATATTCTCATTTTCTAGTTTTTACTCATATTGCAGAATCTCACTGATAAATAATTTCTTGAACTTCGCAGTTATTTATTAATTCTCATCATTTTGATTTTATTACATCTATAAATGAATCAGAAACGGCTTGTCCTCATCCATATACATAGTATCATCAATCAAAATAATATCAATAACTTGGTACCATATAATAAATTGCAGACAGATTTAAATCATCTCAATAGTAGCCAATGAGTTCCATAAATATTTTTTGTAATTTTTTGTCATTAGTACATTTATTTAGTAATGTAGATATTTTCAAATTACTACCAAATGCAAGTATAGGAATAAGGAGTGGTGCAAAAAACATTATAAAAGGGTAGAAAAATTTATTTCTTTGCCCAAAATCCCATATTCTTATTTGAAATCAAATATAAGCCATCATAAAAAACCATAATTTTATCCCAAAACTTTCATTAGGAAATAATTTAATTAAATCATTTTTTAATAATCAAACATTTCAATTTTCTACTTTTAATTCAAAATCTGGATAAATAGCTTCATATAAGTATTTATGTTTTATAAGTTTTAATTTACTTAATACTCAAATGTTTTTTAATAAATTTTTAAATCCTGTTTTTTCTAATCATCCTATTTGATGTAATGCAACATCAAATTCGTAATCTTTTCTTTTGAAATTTGTAGCGTATCATCAAAATAAATAGTGTTTTTCTAATACTAAAACATCTTTTCCTTTTTGTGATAAAATAGCACCAGCACTCAGTCAACCAAGACCAGATCAAATAATTATTACATCATATTTATTATCGTACATATTATTTTAGATATATATTATAATTGGTTAAATATTAACTAAGTTAACTAAAATGTCAAAATATTTTCAAAATTATCTATTTCCTGATAATTATAGAGAAAGTTTTATGGAATTTTTAAATAATCCTGAAAAAAGAGATTATCTTATTTTGTCACTTATATGAATAGATAATAATGTAGAAGAATATGAAGATAATATATTTATAATACTTAGATATTTAAAAAATTAGATTGTAAATCATAGATATTTTATTATATTTATTAAAATAATTCTTAAATAATATTAATTATGTTGTTTTTTAAAAAATCAAGTGAATATGAAATAATGGGGCAAACTTATGTAGAATTTACAGTAATTTTAAATAGTAAATCTACAATAGAGATAGAAAAAATAATAGAAATAGAATGATATAATGTATATTTTTTATCTATAATATATTCTATTTTAGAATCAGGAATAATTAAATCTAGATTTCAATTATCAAAAATAAAATGTAGTCATTTTGATATTACTAAGTTAGTTAATGATATATATAACTCTGATTTTTATAAAAAGAATTTATATTATTCAAAAGAAAATCATACTCAATTTATAGATGAAATTTCAGTATTTATTTATGAAAATTTATTAATTTATTATGATAAATATACAGAAAATAATGTAGATTATATACCAAGTGAAGCTGATAAAAATAAAAGAATTCAATTAATAAAAAAATGAGTAGAAAAAGCATATAGTAATCCATTTCCTTCAGAAGCTATATGATTTGTTACTAAATTAACAAAAAGTTTTTATGATTATACTCAATTTAGGGAAGAGAAGTTATTGAAAGATTTGATAATAAAGTATTTAGAAAATATATGTCAAAATTAGAAAGATTAAATTATAAACAAATAAAGTCCGTGAGAAATGACTTTATTTGTGTTTTTGAATTTTAAAATGGTAAACTAGCATAGATTTTGTAAGGAAAAATATACATAATCTTGATGATTTTTTATAATGTAGATAATTTAATGTGAAAAAGTAATATTTATTATATTATAAAATATTTATAACTAAAATTTTAACTTAAAATAGACTATGATTGATATTTTATTTATTTGTAAGGCTAATGTTCAAAGAAGTCAAGTGGCTGAATGACTATATAATAGTTATTCAAAAGTTTCAAAGGCAATTAGTTGTGCTTGAGTAGAGGCAAGAAAAGAAAAGTATAATTGAAAACCAGAGAAAAATATTACAAGTATTTTACTTGAGGATTGAATAGATTTATCAAAACAGAATATAAATTATATTACTGATTTTAATTTGAATGAATTAAATATGCTTAAAAGAGTTATATTTTTATTTAATCCAATAAATGAAAAAATAATAGATAAGGAATGTTTAATAAATTGAGAATCTGTTTATGAATATTTTAGAGATAAACAATATATTGAGATAATAATTCATGAAATACAAGACCCATATAAATTATCATTTGATAAAACGTTAGAAATATATAAAAAAATTGATAATTTTATCAAAAAATTAAGTTAATTTATTATAAATAAAAAAAACACTCAACTGAGAGGTTTTCTTTTGTAAATTATAATGGTCGGAAATGCAAGACTCGAACCTGCAACCCCGCGCTCCCAAAGCGCGTGCGCTACCAATTGCGCCAATTTCCGTTAATATGCTTTGTTTTAGTAACATAAGCGTAAAATGGTGGGTATAGATGGAGTTGAACCATCGACCTCACGATTATCAGTCGTGCGCTCTAACCAACTGAGCTATACACCCTTATATTAAATAAAAGTAGAGAGTAGTAAATGACTTTAGTACTTTCTACTTTTATTGCAAATTTTTTAATGGAGCGGGCAATGGGACTCGAACCCACAACCCTCTGCTTGGAAGGCAGATGCTCTAGCCAATTGAGCTATGCCCGCATATCACTTATGTTACTTGCGAGACATATATTATTAAAAAATCGTTTTAAGTCAAAACTTTTTTTAACTTTTTTAAAATTATACAGATTTATTATATTTTACTTTTTTTAGCAGCTTTTAAAGTATTTTTCATAAGCATAGCAACTGTTAATGGTCATACTCAACCAGGAACAGGAGTAATTCTATGTCATGCTTTGTCTATATTTACTGTATCAGCATCTCAATATATTTTTTCATTTACAACTGTAAATCATACATCTATAACTATGCTTCATTTTTTTAGCATATTTTCTTTTAATAATTCAGGTTTTCATACAGCTATTACTACTATATCTGCCTTTTTAGTAAAATCTGAAATAAAAGGAGTAGAACTATTGCAGGTTATAACAGTTGCTCATTCGTTTATAAGAAGTGCAGATACAGGTTTTCATACTATGTTACTTCTACCTATTACACATGCTATTTGTCAGTGAAATTCCATATCTAGTGATTTCAGTATTTTTATTATTCATGCAGGAGTACATGGTTCCAGTCATGATTTATCTCATATTAATACTTTTCATTGATTAATAGGATGAAATCAATCTACATCTTTTTCAGGCTTTATTGCATTTATAACATTATTTTCATCTATATGTTTAGGTAGTGGTAATTGAACTATGTATCCTGAAATATTAACATCTTCATTGAATTTTTCTATTTTTTTTAATAATTTTTTCTCTGAAATATCTGCATCTAATTCTAATAATTTGAAATTAACTCATGTATAATCAGCCCATTTTTTCTTTTGTTTAATATATCTCAGACTAGCTGGACTATTTCACACCAAAATAGCTCACAAAGTAGGTTTAGTATCCATATTAGCTACTTTTGCTTTGATTTTATCATATATATGCAAAGCTACACTTGTTCAGTCTATCAACATAATTTTATAGTTATATAATATAAATATTGTATTAATTTTTTGTAGCCCCTTGCCCTTTTGCTAAAGGGAAAAGGATTTATGCCCGAAGGGAGGTATCCTTTAGGGCAGGATAGGGATAGTTACAATATTTTAATATATTCAATTCTATAACTATTTAGATTTTTATCAAGAAAAACTTTGCAAACTATCATAAAAGATTAATATATGTTAAATATTTTTTAATAAAAAATTATGTTAAATAAAATTTTTTCATTTTTAATAATTATTTGAGTTTTTGTATGATGATATTTTTATTATAATTATAAATACATTCCGGAACAAAATATGAAAATACAAGCACAGGTAAAAGAAGAAGAACAAAAAAAAATAGAAATAGAGCAAACTAAAAAAGCATTAAAATTAAGTAAAATTGATGTAAAAATTATAGAATTAACTAATGAACAAAAAATACAACAAATAAAAGATGATAAATCAAATTATAAAACATTTAATTTAAAAAATGCATCAAAAGTATATTTTAGAGAAATGGATAATAAATTGGATCTATATGTAGATAATGTAAAAATATGAAATTTTAATCTAGTTTATCCATGATTATTAAGAGTAAATGAGGTTTTATGATCTTTGAATGATTTATATATTGAAATAGGAAATAATAAATTTTATTATAATTCATTGTCTTGACTAATAATATGAATTGATTTAAATATAGATATTAAATATGTTAAAAAGTGAAGTATTAATGAATTAATATTTGTTACATCTATGTGAAGCTTTACTTACTCAATTTTGGATAAAAAACTTGAATATTTTACTTATTTTAATGACTTTGTTTATTATTCAGATTTTTATATTTGATTAGTTAAAAAAGATGATACTAGAATATTAAAAAATCTATGATTTGAAGCTGATTCTGATTTGATTGTTTTATATAATCCTAATACAAAAGAAAAGAAAATTTTGTATAAATTATTAGAAAAAATTGATTATATTTATGTACAAAATGAGATATTATATTTATATGATATTGAATGAAATATTTATGAGTTAGAAAATATTGCTAGTAATTTGTAATAGTAATATTTTTATAGTATAATTTATTATATTATTTTAATAAAAATAAATTATGATTAATGATTTGTTATTATATGTTATTATTTCTTGATTATTAGGTGCTTTTATATGACTGGAGAGAGATGTCCCAGAAAAAAAATCTAAGTATTTGTTAAATTCTGAAGATGATTCTTTTGGTTGAGTTAGAACTTTTGCAATAATTGCTATTTTGTGAACTATGTCAGCTTGGTTTGATAAGAGTTTTTGAAATGGATATTTTGTTTTAGCCTCTCTATTTATTGTTTCTTCTTTTATATTAGTTTCGCATATTTATGTTTCTTTTAAGAATAAAGATATATGAATTACTACTGAAATAGCATGAGTAATAGTATATTTTATATGAGTTTCTTGTGTATATTTAGATATTAAATTTCCTGTTATTTTTACAATTTTGATATCTATTATACTTGCCGCAAAAAATGTATCTGATAAATTTGTTTCTAGTATTAGCAGACAAGAATTAATTCATACTATGAAATTTGCTGTAGTTTCATTTGTGATTTTACCTGTTTTACCTGATAAAAAATTCTCTTTTTCTACTCTATTTGATTCATTTTGAGTAGAATGAGTGTTGTCTATAAATAATAATATATGGCAAATGGAGTTTTTTAATCCATATTGAGTATGGTTTTTCGTAGTAGCTATATCAGCTATAGGATATATATGATACTTATTATCTAAATATTTATGAAAAAATTGATCAGTAATAATTTCAAGTATTGTTTGATGATTAGTATCATCTACTGCTGTAACTGCTGCAATGAGTGAACAAAGTAAAAAGGATTCAAAAAATTATTTTTTATATACAGTATGAGCACTTTTAGCAAATTCTATAATGCTATTAAGAGTTATAATAATTGTTTTACTTATTAATTTTACTTTATTACCAACACTTTTTATACCTGCTTTCTTAATGTTTTTTTGATTAGCGTCAGTAACCTTATATTTTTATATCAAATCAAAAAAACACCCCATAGTAAATAACATAAGTTTAGAATGAAAGGTTGAGAGTCCATTTAGTTTGAAACCAGCATTGAAGTTTTGATTATTTGTATTATTTTTAAAATTTTTAGCAGGTATTTGAGTATTATATAAAGATATTTGGTGAGAATCATTGTTTTACTATGCATTTTGAATAATCTCATGATTTGCAGATGTTGATGCTATTACTCAAACAATGACAGTATTATCAAAAGAAGCTAAAATTAGTTCTTCAATTGCAGTTTCAACTATATTACTTGCAGTTATGTCTAATAATACAGTTAAGTGATTGATAGCAATTAAATTTTGAGATAAAATGTTTTGAAAATATGTAATGTGATCTTTTCTATTATCTATGTGACTTTGAATAATGTGAATAATTTATATTTCTTTTTAATAAAATAAATCCCACTATAATAATTAATTTATCAAAATGTTCTACTGCTCTCTTCCTTGGACTTGAAAGGCTGGGTGGGTAGGGGAATTCATTAGAAATAAAAAATACCTTAAATTAAATTTAATTTAAGGTATTTTTTATTAAAACGGAATATCGTCAATTGAAATTTCTTCTTCTTCCTTTGGTGTTTGTCTTTTTACTGCAGGAGTTGAATTAGTTGATTCATAAGTATTGTTAGTACTTAATCATTCTGTATTATCACTTTTAGAGTCTAGCATAATCATATTTTCTCATACTATTTCTGTTTTGTATCTCTTAGTTCAATCTTGAGCTTCCCAGCTTCTTGTTTGAATTCTTCATTCTATAAATAATCTACTTCATTTTTTTAAATATTGACCTGCTATTTCTGCTAATTTTCACCATAATACTACATTATGAAATTCTACTTGTTCTTGTTTTATACCGCTATTGTCAGTCCAACTTCTGTTAGTTGCTAATGAAAAACTTGTTACACTTTGACCATTTGGAGTCTGTTTTAACTCTAAATCTTGAGTAATTCTACCTATTATCTGTGCTTTGTTTAAATCCATAATATTGTTGTTAAGTATGGTAAAATATTTGAAATTTATTAGATTTCATTTTTATTATACATATTTTATTTTAATTGCAAATCTTTTTATAAAAATAGTATATAAAAAGTGTATAATAAAAATCCTAGAGTTAAATTTAACTCTAGGATTTTATATTTTCCTTTTTTATTTTTTGCTAACTTTAGCTGGATTACTAGTTCCATAACATTTTACTTTATTAAAAATATGAATTGGAAGTTTACCATTGTCTAACTCTTCTTTTTTGTATTCTTTGCCACAAACTGGGCATTCATAACGTAATTTTATTTCTGTCATATTAGGCTCCTATTAATTTTGTTTTTGTTTCTTACAAGTTCATTTTATTGTAAATATATTTTATTTTATCATTTATGTTTCGATTGTCAATTATTATTTTTTGTCTTATGCATTATTTTGATTATTATAAATTTATTAAATTACTTTTTATAATAAATAAATGAATAAACAGGAAATAGAACAAAATTTAAATGAAATAATTAAATTGTATAAAAGTCTACAATCTAATATAAATGACTTATTAAAATGAGTAAAACAAGATGGTAGTCAAAGAGTGATGTTGGATGATTTTTTGGATTATATTTGATTGGATAAAAATGATGAAACTAGATATGCAGCTTATGCTAGAATAGCATTATTAAAAGAAGATCCATTAATATTATATATGGATAATAATCCACCTATAAGACCACCTTATTTGTGAGATGAGTTAGAAAAGGAAAAAATAAGAATATTAGATTTGGCTTATAAATTTGTATGTGATTTTCATAGTGAAGTACAAGCTGTAATCATATCAGTTATACAAGAAAAAGAATTATTAACTGAATTTTATTTAGAGATATTTAAATGAGTAGCTAATGTATGATTGGCAATGAATGAATTATTTATACCTTGGAGAAATCATATTGTTAATTGAGTGAATAGAGAATTGGAATTGAAGTTTTTTAATGATACCAATGCAATAATGAATTATTTAAATGAGAATAATTTGTTTGATTTATGACACAATTCTCAAATAGCAGATAGATCATATAGTGCATTAGTAATGCAAAATTGAAATTATATTTCTAAATCTTATTATGAAATATTTACTAGTGAGATAAATGAAATAGTATCAGAACTGGATATATTTATAACACAACTATCAGAATTAACTGATGAAATATATGATTCAAAAGAGTGTTATATCAATTATTTGAATGCTATAAAAGAAGCATTTTTAGAAACAGATACTAATAAATTAGTATATAAATGGTCAAAAGTAGATGAAGCTTGGATGAGTATTAAAATACCATTTCAAATATGACATCCTCTAGAATTTTATGAAGATAAATATAGAAAAGCAGTAGCACCAGAATGGGATTTGAGAATACTAAATACTGTTTTTGAATCAGATGTAGAAACAGGAATATTAAGTATGTATGAGTCTTTTTATGATGAAATAGGTAGGGATAAGTACCAGACATCTTATAAATTTTCACTTGATAATATTAAAAGAGTGCAATTATATTTATCATCACCTATATTATATTACTCAGCTGAAATGACTTGATTATTTTCTGCTCAAGTAGTTCCAAATGATGAAGTTATAAGTGAAATATATGGAAAAAAAATATTTTGATTTCCTGAAATGATTTTGGAGACAAAAAGAAGTAGTCCATTAATGAAAATTGATTCTATAATTTATGAAGAACAATTTTTGAAAAATTATAGAAATACTATATTTGGAAATGATGAAATATTTTATAAAATATATGATATTTTAACAATAGGTCATGAATATGGTCATAGTTTGTGGCTTGATTCTGATACTCAATCCCTAATGAATCATAAAACTTGATTATATAAAAGAATTGAAGAATTCAAAGCTACAACATGAGGATTAGTAATGTATTTATTTTTACCAACTCAAAGTTCTAATTATCAATGAGTTTGACAAGATGAATTAACTCAAAATATAATAACATCACATTTATATAGATCTGTTAATTTGCTAAAATATAGAACAATTACAGAGATTGTTCCATATTACACTGAAGCATTAATACATTTAGATATATTGTTTGAATCATGAATTTTAAAATTTCAAATATATGAAAGTCCACTTGCAGATGAAACCGAAGTATTATGAATATATAAAGTAGAAATGGATTATAATATTGATACTTTTAATAAATTAAAAAGTCTATATATATCACATTATAAAAAATTAATAAATATTTATCTAGAAAAGATAGATGCTTGAGTATTCTTTAATGATTATATTATAGAAAAAAATTGATACTATTTACCATTAAATCCTGATTTGAGAAATTTTGTAGAATATTATTATAAAGTGTATAAAAAAATAGGGAATGAGATAGAGGATAATGTGGATAAAAATATTTATAAATAAATAAATTATGAAAAAATGTTTAATTCTACACTGATGGTGATGAAATAGTAATCAAAATTGGTTTCCTTGGCTTGAAATGAATTTATATAAGTTAAATATAAATACATTTATACCAGATTTGCCTAATACTAGTTTTCCAGTATATCATGAACAGATAAAAACTTTAGAAAAATACATGGATTTTTTCAAATCTGGAGATATCATAATATGACATTCACTTGGATGTAAATTGGCACTACATTTTATAGAAAAATATAAACTAAAATGACTTACAGTAATTTTAGTAGCGCCAGCTTATGCATGACTTTGAGAAGAGCTTTGAAGAAAAGCATTATGAGTTGCTTATGATAATTTAACTCAATATTTTAATGAGGAATTAAGTTTTGAAAAATTATGAAATAAGTACATAACTTTTCTTTCAAATGACGATCCATTTATAAATATGTGAAGTGCAAAAAATTATTTAAAACAATTAGAAAAAGTAGAGTTTATTGATTTTGAAAAAAAATGACATTTTAATCAATCAGCTTGAATATTTGAAATACCAGAAATATTAGATTATATAAATTAATATATATATGCAAGAATTATATAATAAATTAAAAAAATATTCTATAACTGATGCTATAAAAATAGAGGAATCAGATAGACAATACATAGCATTGGAAAAAATGTGGGAAAATTTAAGCTCACCTAATCCCTCTCCTTTGGAGGATAGGGAGATAGCTCAGAATTTTTATCTATGACTTATTTTGGCTAATTCTATTATTTGTTATCAATTATCAGGTAAATGAGAAGATTATTGGGAAGAGTTTGGTACTTACTTTGGACCAACCCCTAACCCCCTCCTTATTAAGGAGGGGGGATTAGTAGAGTACATTACTAAATCCTTATGAGAATTTATTAAACAATCAAAAAATAATAAAAGATTTGTAGATGTAAAATCTAATAGATTGGAGAAATTGAGACCTTTTCTAGAAAAATTTGTTACAAATACTGAGTATTATTATAATAATATGGAAGAATTAAGAGATAAATTAGCATTAACTATGAAACAAAAAAATGATGCTAAAACAGTAGTTTTTGCAATAAAGATGTTTAGTTATTGAGCTAGAAATGTATTTAATAAGTTGATTTATTTTCCAGAAAATATTTCTATACCAATAGATTCTAGATTAATGAATTTGTTTGAAAAATATAAAAATCTTGATTTTAATTTAACCCCACCCCCTGCGGGTATACCCCAAGAGTACTTCCTTCGGGGCGCTCCCCTTGGAAAGGGAAGATTGGAAAGAGAAGTAAAACAATTTTATAGTGAATTATCCAAAAAATTGAATATATCAGAATTACATTTGGATGCATTAGTTTGGGTAAATTATGATGAATTAATTAATTAAAACAATGAAAAAAATAATATTAAAAATCATTTATCATACATTGGCATTTTTTACTAGAATATATATAGCTAGAACAAAGCCTTTTGTAATATGAATTACATGAAATGTAGGTAAAACTAGTTGTAGAATGATAATAAATAAAGTTCTAAATAAATATATAAAGGACAAAACTATTTATACATCTCCAAAGAATTTCAACTCTGAGCTTGGAATAATTTTTTCTATATTTAAAATAGAGCAATATAAATGATGAATAAAAGAATTATTAAATATATTTTTTTACATCGTATGACAAACTATTAAGTGAGTAAAAAATTATGATATATTGATTTTAGAATATGGTATAGATCATCCTGGTGATATGGATTTTTTATTAAAAGTTGTTAAACCTGATATTAGTATTTTTACTAAATTGTGAAATATTCATGTAGAATATTTTTGAACAATGGAAAATATTTGAATTGAAAAATTTAAACTAATGGCTAATACAAAACAAAAAACATATTTAAATTTTGAAGACGAGTTTTTGAGGAATAGATATGATACATTAAAAATTAAAAAACAATTTTTTAATAATTCAGAAATAGATTTCGAATATGTGAAAGATTCAGACAATATATATTCTGTTATTTCTATGGATTGAAAAACTATAAAAACAAATGTTTTAGGAACTGAAAATTATCCATATATAGAGTTAGCTTATTTTATATTGTCAGATTTATGAGTGATTGTAGACAGTATTGTAGACAACGAAGATATTTTGTATTTAGATACTCAACCAGGAAGATTCTCTATATTTAAATGAGTTAATAATTCTATACTTGTAGATTCTTCATATAATGCTTGACCAGAAAGCATGAAAAAAATGATAGAAAATGTTGAAAATCTGAGAGATAAAATTTATACAGATTATAAATTATGATTTGTAATTTGAGATATGAGGGAATTATGAAACCTTTCAAAAGAATTGCATGAACAATTGTTTAGTAATTTAATAAATAATGATTTATTAATAACTGTCTGAAAAGATACTCAAACATATTTCCCAAAGAATATTAAGAATTTTTCATCATCTAAAGATGCTTGATTATATTTAAAAGATTTATTAAATAATACTAGTGATAAATATATTATACTTTTTAAATGAAGTCAAAATACAATTTTTACAGAAGAAGCATTGAAAAAAGTATTATTAGATAAAAATGATGAACAAAAATTACCTAGACAAGATATTTATTGGATAAATATGAAATAAAAATGAAAATATTATTTTTGATACCACCATCAGAATGAAAGTTGACCTCACCCATATCCCCTATCCTTAGAGGATCGGGTGATAATATAGAAAGTATTACTTTTAATTTTGATAAACCTTTAGAAATAGCTCATAATGTTTGTGAAAAGGATTTAAAATGCAAATGAAATAGATTTTTAGAATGATTAGAATTGAATAAAAAATTTTCCAATAATATCTCCCTTTTAAGTCAAAAGGAGTCCTCGAAGTATGAGAGGGAGGGATTTTGAATATCAATTGATGCTATACATAGATATACTTGAGAAATGTATAAATCTATAAATTATACTGATATGAATAAAAGTGCAAAGAAATTTTTTGAACAGAATTTTTATATATTTTCTTGAATGTATTGAATAGTTAAACCGCTTGATAAAATAGGGAATTATAAATTACCTATAGAATCAAAATGATTATATAAATATTGGTGGGATATAATTCCTAAAGCAATAATTGATATGAAACCTGATTATATAGTAAATTTATTACCTATTAGTTATGCAAAGTTAATCTGAGAATATACGACTTGTAATAGACATAAAAAGAAAAAAGAAACACTAATAAATGCAGGAATTAAAATAATAAATGTTAATTTTGTAAAACAATCAAAACCTCCTCTAACTCCCCCTTATCAAGGGGAGAATAGAACATATACTAAAGTATCACATTGAGTAAAAAAAATAAAGTGAGAATGGATTAGACATATATGTGAAAACAAAATTAGTGATTATAAAAAATTCTGATGAGAAATAGTTGTAAATGATAATGTTATAAATGTAAATGTAATAGTTAATAATTGATAAAATATGGCAAAAAAACTACCTGAATATTTGTATTATTTTTTAGAAGATTGTTTAGGATGAGATCCTAGATATACTTACAAAAGTATGTTTTGATGATATGCTATTTATAAGGATAAAAAAGTATTTGCTTTATTTATTGATGATGTGATATATTTCAAAGTAGGAGATAATAATATGTCTATTTTTGAAAAATATAAATCAAAACCATTTACATATTATAAAAAAACTGGAGTTGTATGAGTAATGAGTTATTATGAATTACCAGAAGATATATTAGAAGATAGAATAGAATTAGAAAAATGGATACAAAAAAGTTTAGAAGTTATAACTAAAACAAAGCCAAAAAATAAGATAAATCAAAATAATGATATAGATTTACAAGTGTTAGAGTATATTCAAAAACTAGCAAAATGAAAAGTCACTACATATAAGATTTTGGCAGATAAATTTGCTGTACATCCTAGAAAAATAGCTTCAATAATGAAGTACAATAAAAATCCTGATATTTATCCATGTTATAAAGTAGTATCAAATGATTTAAAAATATCAGGGTATTCAGCTTATGATTGAGTGGATTCAAAAATAAAAATGCTAGAGAATGATGGTATAAAAATCATAGATTGAAAAGTGTTAGCAGAATATGTAGAAAAATAACAGAAATATCTAATTATTAGATATTTTTTTTTAATTTGAATATTTTTTAAATAATGTATAATTAATTAAATTTAGTATTTATTATTATAAATTATGACAACAGCTATAGCAGAAAAAGAATTTATTACTATACCAAAAACTCAGTATAATATTCTAAAAAATATATATGAATTAAATAAAAAACAATTAGATTTAACAAGAATTTATGATGTAGAAGAAAATTTAAAAACATGAAATTATAAATCAGTTAAAATAGATGATTTTATTAATTCAATATAGTATATGAGAGTAAATAATATATTATTTGATGCCTATTTTGAAAAAACATTTCAAAAATATAAGAGTAAACTTACAGAAAAGCAAAAAGAAAATCTTAAAAATAAATTAATAATTTTTAAAAATGATGCATTTGATGAAAGTTTAAAAACACATAAATTATCAGGAAATTTAAAAGACTATTATTCTTTTAGAATAACATATAAAGATAGAATAAAATTTAAACTTTTAGAAAATTGAGATGTATTCTTTTATGATATATGAGACCATGATGAAGTTTACTAATTAAAAAGAAATATCTAAGTTTTTTAGATATTTCTTTTTAATTTGAATATTTTTTAAATAATGTATAATTAGAGTGTTTATATATAGGTTAAATAATCATATTTTCTAACTATTTGTTTATGAAAAATATATTTACTAAGTTTTCAATAGAAAATTTTACTAAAAATGTAAATACTGCATTTGATAGATTTCCTTTGTCTTTTATTTCAAGTGTTTTAATTTTTATTATATTTGAATACACTATTTATAATTGAAATACTATTTCTAATACTATTGAAAATGTATTATATAAATGAGTATTATCTTTAGTTACTGTTTATTTTTTATCTATTTGACTTTATTTATTGTCTGAAAAATACAATTTTTCTAAATTAAAAACAAATATAATTCAATTGTTGAGTGTATTATTTTGAGTATTTTTTTATTTTAGTTTTGAACAAAATCTATTTAATAATTTTTACTCAGAACAATTAGTTTATATAATTATTACTTACATTTGAGTTATAAGTTTTGTATTTGTATCATCATTTATTAATAATCTAATAAATAAAGATATAGATAATGACAAATATTATACATTTTTTAATTCAGTATCGTCAAAAATATTGATGTCAGCTATAGTATGATGAGCATTGTCTTTGCTTGGTTCTATAGCTCTTAGTGCTGTATTTGCTTTATTTGAATTGAATTCATTTATTGATGAATCAAAATTTTATTGATATTGGATTGTTTTTTCACTAGCATTGTTTACACCTATATATTTTTTGATTATTGCACCAGAAAAAGATTTTAATTTGTCTTTACTTGAAAGGATTAAAGAAAATAAATTTTATAATTTTCTGAGTAATTATATTGCACTACCATTCATTATTATTTATTTTTTCATTTTATATGCTTATTCATTAAAAGTATTATTAAATTTTTCTGATTGGCCAAAATGAATAATTTCTTGGATGGTAATATGATTTTCATTATTTTGATATTTGATATATATATTTTCACAAGCTTTTGAAATAAAATCATCATTTGTAAGAATATTTAGAAAAATATTTCCATTTGCAGTTTTATTTCAGACTCCTATGTTATTTTATGCAATTTATTTGAGAATAAATCAATATGATTTCACTATTAATAGATATTTAGTAGTAGTTTTTGGATTATTTTTAGTTATTGTATCATTGTATTATATTTTTTCGAAGAAAAAATATTTATTATATATATCATTATTATTAACTACTTTTATTATTATTATTTCTATTTGACCTTGGTGAGTTTATAGTTTCCCAGAGGGAAGACAATTAGAATTGTTAAAAACAGATTTAACAACTGCTAAAATATTACAATGAAGAGAAATAGTATTATTAAAAAATGAAAATGATATAGATGCAAAATTATCATGAAACATATATGATAAAGTAAATTATTTGTGTAATTTCCATGGTTGTGATAGTATGAAAGAATTGTTTTGAACAATTTTAGATGAAATAAAAAATCAAGATAAAATAGAATGGGAAAAAAATCATATAGAAGAAATTTCAAGAGTAGAAACTGAAATATCTAACTATAAATGAAATGATAAATATATGTTAGAATCTAATCAAAGAAATTTAGATAGATTAAAAAATCAAACTTATCCTTGAATATATACATGGACTTATTCTAGTAAATTAGCAGAAAAATTGAAAGTAAAGGCTTATTATGAATTAGATATAACAGCTCAAAAATATATAAATTTTTCAGTTGATTATAAACTTAGAACTAGTTTGATAAATATATCATGATATGACTATTTATTTACAATTTGATCTATTAATTCAGATGAAATTTTTGATTGAAAATTAATAGAACAAGAATTAAGTAATGATTTATATTATTCAAAATATGATTATAAAAATGATAAATTAATAATTTATAAAGAAAAAATAATTTTTGAAGAATTTGAATTAAAAGAAGATTTTTTTAATATATATAATATTTATAAAAATAATTTGAATATAAATAGAAGTATAGAATTAAAGGAAAAGCTGCAAATAGAAAAAGAATGAATAAAAGTAGATTTAAAAATTTTATTAGAAGATTTTTCAATTTTAAATCCAGAATATAATTGAATCGATACTTCTAGTTATTATTTAAATTGAACTGTTTTATTAAAAGAAAAAAAGTAATATATTTATTTTGTTAATTAAGGATTTAATATGAGTATATTTAAGATAAATTTCAATATTGAGAGAAGTATAGTTTTAGAAACCAATATTGATAATGTTTGGGATAATATAACTGATACAGATAAAAAATCTGTTTGGTCACCTTGGTTGATACTTGAAAAAAAATGTAAACAAAAAACTAAATGAAGAAAAGCAACTGTTTGATTTTTAGAATCTTGGGAATGAGATGTTGTTTGATCATGACAACAAATTATTACAGAGATAATTAAAAATGAACATATATTATATGATTTGACTTTTTTAAAACCATTTAAGTCATCATATAAAGCTAGTTTTGTATTGGAATGAATATCTGAAACTTCTACTAAATTGACATGGAATATGCAATGAAGAATACCAATATTTTTATTCTTCCTAAAAAAGATGATGACTATAATGATTTGAAATGATTTTGAAAGATGATTAAAGATGTTAAAAGTTATTCTTGAAAAGTGAAAATTGGATACTAGTACCGAGTTTTCTTGAGTAGATACTCTAGAAAAAAAATACTATATTTGAACAAAATCACAATCTAGTACTAAAAACTTAAGGAATAAAATAAACAATAGTTTTATTGTTTTGATAAATATAATTAAAGATCATAAATTATCACCATTATCTTATTTCACAATATATAATAAATCAGATATAGTAAATGATTATTATGAATTTGAAGCATGTATAGAAATCTCTGAAAATGATTACAAAAATTTTAAATTACCAATAGTTTCTACTTACTTCTTGTGATTAGTAGAAAAAATGAAAGTAGCAGTAACAACTCATAATTGAAGCTATGATTTCATTGATAATTCTTGGACTTGAGCATATATGTATTTGAAACCTAACAAATTTAAAAAGAATAGTAAATATCCATCAATAGAACTGTATGAAAAATGATTTGTAGATAATATAGATCAAAGTAAATATGTAACTCATATAATTATTCCAATAAAATAAAAGAAACTTTATATTCATAAAGTTTCTTTTTTGTTCTTCTAATAATGTTTTTATCTACCGTATTTTGCTTTGCCTCAAAGCATATCTTCTATTCTGATTAATCTGTTATATTTTGCTATTCTATCTGTTCTAGATAGAGAACCAGTTTTGATAAATCCTGTATTTTTAGCAACAGCTAAATCAGCTATAAATGTATCTTCTGTTTCTCATGATCTATGAGATATAATAGATCTCATATTATGCTTTGTTGCTAAATCAACTGCATCAATAGTTTCAGATACTGTACCGATTTGATTTAATTTTATCAAAATTGAATTAGCCATATTTCAATCTATTCACATTTGAAGTCTTTCAATATTTGTTACAAATAAGTCATCTCATACAGTCATTATTTTTTTTCATAGTTTTTCTTCTAATAATTTCCATCCAGCAAAATCATCTTCTGCCATACCATCTTCTATAGATATAATTGGGTATTTTTCTACTAAATCTGCATAAAAACTAACTAATTCTTTGTAGTCCAAAACTTTTCCTTCTCATGCTAAATCATATTTACCATCTTTATAAAATTCACTAGAAGCACAATCTAGAGCCAACTTTATTTGGTCTGTAGTATATCATGCTTTTTTAATTGCTTCTATGATTATTTGTATTGCTTCTTCATTTGATCACAAATTTGGAGCATAACCTCATTCATCTCATACTGATGTAGCTAATCATTTACTGCTTAATATTTTTTTCAGATTATGAAATACTTCTGCTCACATTCTAATAGCTTCTTTTATACTAGTTGCTCAAACAGGTACAATCATGAATTCTTGAATATCTACATTATTATCTGCATGACTTCAACCATTTATGATATTCATCATAGGATAAGGTAAAATATATCATTTTCATTCTCATACATATTCAAATATTTCTTTGTTTTCAGCTTTACTACATGCATCAACAAAAGCCATAGAAACTGGTAATATAGCATTTGCTCAAAAATTTGATTTATTTTTTGTTCAGTCTAATTCTATTAAGTATTTATCTAATTGTCTGTATGATTCAAAACTTTTTCAAACCACATTTTCTTTTATTGTTGTATTTACATTATTTACAGCTTTTAGAGTACCTTTTCATAAAAATCTGCTACTGTCACCATCTCTTAATTCAAGTGCTTCGTGTATTCATGTACTAGCTCCAGAAGGGCATATAGCTACTCATAACTCTCAGTTATCTAATGTTAATTCTACTTCTACAGTTGGATTTCATCTAGAATCTATTACTTCTCTAGCATAAACATTTTTTATTATGTACATTATATTTTGGTTAAATAATAATATGCGATATTATTCTAAATTTATTAAAAATCAAATTAAATTTTTAACTAAAACTATCCACCAACATCATCAAAAAATTATTACGGCATAATCTATTTCATAATAATTCACTCATAAATTTATATTTTTATAATAACTTGTTTCTATTTTTGAAGTAATATTCTTCTGAGGATATCTAATTTATTTTTTGATATTAAATTTGGCTATATTATAATTATATAATTTTTTAAATTAAAATTATTATTTACTCATTACCTTTCCACTCATTTCATTTGGTATATCTATTCAAAAATTGTCTAGAATAGTAGGAGCAATATCTGCTAATGTTCATATTTTTTCTTTTAATTGAGTATTTATTCATTCATGAATATACCAAAATGGTACTCTATTAGTTGTATGAGAAGTAATCATCTCTCATTTTTCATCAAACATTTCTTCACAGTTTCAGTGGTCAGCTGTTATATATAAATCTATATTATTATCTTTACTAAGTTCTATCAATTTTCAGACAATATCATCTAGTGTTTCAACTGTTCTAATTGCTGCTTGCATATTTCAAGTATGTCATACCATATCACCATTTGCAAAATTTATTACTGTGAAATCAAAATCATCAAGTGAATCTCTATATGTATTATATACTTCATAAGCAGACATTTCAGGTTTTTGGTCGTATGTAGTTACTTTTGGAGAGGGAATCAATATATCTTTTTCTCCAGGGTAAACTATTTGTTTTCATCAGTTAAAAAATTTTGTAACATGAGCAAATTTTTCAGTTTCAGCAAGATGTAATTGAGTCATATTGTTTTTTGATAAGACTTCTCAAAGGGTATTATTTACTTCTCTTGCTTTTATAAAAACATTTTTATTATAATCTTTATAATATTTTGTCATTGTGCATAGATATATATTTTGGATATTTTTTCTATCAAATCATATTTCTACATTATCAAATGCTTTAGCTAGTTGAATTCCTCTGTCACTTCTGAAATTTAGATGAAATATTACATCATTGTTTTCAATTTTATTTCAAGAGAAATTAGTAGCTTCAAAAAATTCGTCATATATTTCATTTTTGTAATTATTTTTTATGAAATCAATTGGTGACAAATTAGTTTTATTTTCACAGTTTACCATAACATCATAAGTTTTTTTTGTTCTGTCCCAATTATTATCTCTATCCATAGCATAAAATCTACCTGAGATACTTGTTATTTCTACATTGCTAAAATTGTTCACATATTTTAAAAATTCTTCAAATTCAGCAAGCATACTATCTCTAGCTAAATCTCTACCATCACTAAATAGATGTAAACATACTTTTATATTTTTTGGAATTATACTTATTATTCAATATAAATGATCTATATAAGAATGTACTCAGCCGCTTCAAAATAATGTTAACAAATGTATTTTTGAATTGTATTTTTCAGCATGAATTATTCAATTTTTGAATTCTTCTATGTTCTCAAATAGTTTATCTTTGAATAAATCATTTATTTCTACCAAGTCTTGTTTTAATAACCTACCAGAACCTATAGCCATATGTCATACTTCAGAGTTTCACATCTGTCATTTAGGTAATCATACATATTCTTCAGATGCTTCTAGACTAGAATGATCGCTTGCAAATAATTTGTCAAAAGTCGGAGTATTAGCTTTTTTTATTGCATTATTTTCAATTTTTTCATTTATACCAAATCAATCTAGTATTATTAATCAAATTCTTTTTGTCATTTTTGTCATTTAAAAAAATATTATATTGTTCTAATAGGTTTAGCTATTTTGACTTCTAAATCATCTCTAGAAGGTCATGTTCAAATTAAGTATTCTCTTTCTATATCACTACTACATACTGCAGCCATATGCAGTCATAATAGATTATTTATTTTTTCATTTATAGTTCTTCATTTTACATCCACTATTCTTAAATCACTTGGCTTTACTGTAAATAAATCTACTTGATTAGCTTTTTGAGGATAGTGTTTTAATAAATTTTTTGGATTTATATTTTCAAATCATAATACTCATACTTCAATATTTGATTTTCATCACTTTAGTATACTATCAATAGTATAACTAAATCAAGTAACTATTCTCAAATTCTTAGTTGGGTCAATACTTATTCAATCAGTAATTCAATCAATTCTATTATATACAGGAACAATTCTAGAATCATCAGATAATCATTTAGTATTTAGAGTTGATCATTTAGCAGTTTCTGGTAGGGAATAGTTAAACAAATCTCTGTCTCTTCATGTAGATACTCATCTTTCAGAGTATTTATTTCTAAATATTTTTAGTTCTTCAGATTCTGGAAATTTTAAATATCATGGTCTAATTCATACACTACTTGGTGGCATTTTGTGAACTAAAAAAATATTTCATACTTTTTGTTCTGATAATCATGATACATTTAAAAATGATTGTAAACTTGGTTCAGAAGCAGTTCAATAAATACTATTTCAAGATCCAATCATAGCAGATTGTGCTCATTCTCCAACAATCTTTTTTCATTTAGAGTTTAGTTTATCTATGAATTGTGCTTCATCATTTATTATTTCTATTGTTCAATTTTGAATATATTTTATTATTTTGTCTCTTTCTATTTTTGATTTATTTATTAGTTGTGATATTTTTATTTTTGGAAATATATTTTTGTATGTTGAGAAAAGTGCTTCAACTGATTGGTAAAATAATTCTTTTCTATATATCAAATCACTTAAAGTGAAATGATATCTCATATCTTGAGAAGCGTATGCTCTACTTATTCCACTTCATGTAGAACCAATAGGACTTAATCAAACAGCCTCTCTTTGTTTTTCATCTAATGCATCAAGTAATACATTATGAATTCATATAACAGTAGTTTCGCCACTTATTTTTAGTCATGATTTAGCTATATTTATACCTCATATTTCTAGTTTTTCTAGTTCAGGTATCAATCAAACTCTTATAATTTTTCAATTTTTTCTTTTTAATAATTCATCTAAATTGTAATTACATATACATACTTTATCTCTTATTTCTATTTTATCTAAATCTATTTTGTTTAACTCTATTCAAAGTACACAAGAGCTTGTAATTAAGTTAATTTTTCATTCGCTCACCATTCATGATGGAAGAATATGTAAATCAAATTCTTGATTTCAAACTTTTACAGTGTGTCAAGCATTGTGTCATCAATTAAATCTAACAATTACATCACTAGTTTGGGCTAATATATCAGTTATTTTTCACTTTCATTCATCTCACCATTGATTTCATAAAACTAGGGATGTTCATATATCCATATGTCTTTCTTCTATCTTTGTTCAGCTAAAAACATTATCTTTCATATTAAATTATTTAAAAAAATTATAAATATTTAAAAACATTTTGTATCATAACTATAAAACTAAAAATGTAAAATAATAGAAAATAATATAAAAAATTGACTAATTTATATTTATCATAATAATCTTATTCTAAGTAGAATAATGATAAAAGGAGCTACTATATGTTAAATGTAATTTGTAATTATCGTTTTGAAACTCTTCTTTCTGAAAATGGTCTGGCTACAATATTGGACAATGATCCATATTTGACAGATGATTTGCTTTTAAATGACATCATTTATTTTGAAGGAGAAGAAATTTTATTGAATATTCCTAAACTCTTTAGATTTATTCAAAGTATTGATAAGAAAAAATATTTTTTTATAGAAGGTAACAAAACAATACATTGAACATATAAAAATAAGGTAATCAATATTATCTTATTTTTTATTTTATATTTTTTTGCTTTTTTGAACTATTTATATATAATATATATGTTTTAAAAATTTTAGACGAGATTAATTAAATTCGTCTATATTTTTAGTGAAAAATGTTTAATTATTATGCAATTTTTAACTTTTATTAATATGAAGAATATATTTTTATATTTTATATTATTTTTAATATGAATATTATTTTTGTGAAATATTAGTTTGGTATCTGCATCAGGTACCAATATGATATTGAATTCTAATTTAGAATCTTGAACAGCTTGATTACCAACAGATTGGTATAAAGGTAATTGGTGAAAAAATATATCTAAATTTGTATACCCAGCACCTTGATATAATAGTAATAGTGCTGCAAATATAGTTGTATCTTGATATACTAATTGAGATGCAAAATGGTTTTTTAATGAAGTTGCTATAACAGGAGGGCAAACATATACTTTTTCAGATATGTATGATTCTAACATAGTTACATCAGTAACTGCTAGATATAAATTATCTGATTGAACATATAGTTATTGATATTTAGGTTCTGCTCCTAAGACTACATGATTTCAAAAATTTACTGCAGATTTTACAGCTCCAGCAAATGTTGTATCTGTAACAGTTTTTCATGTAATAAATAGTGTATGATACTTAACTATTGATGATGCTAGTTTGACTGATAAAATAGTAGTTGTTACTCCACCTCCTGTTGTTGAAGAACCTACACCAAGTACTGATTGAAATTTAGTTTTAAATTCTACTTTAGAAGCTTCAAATTGAAGTGTTCCAACAAACTGGTCAAAAGGATGATGGGGAACAAATGTATCTACATATACTTATCCTACAACTTGATATAATAGTGCAAAAGCAGCTAAGATTGATGTAACATCGTATACTAATTGAGATGCTAAATGGTTTTTTGATGAAGTAGCGGTAACACCAGGTAAAACTTATACATTTTCTGATATGTATAGTTCTAGTACAGACACTTATGTTACAGTTAGATACAAAATGTTAGATTGATCATATACTTATTGATATTTATGATATGCTTGAAAAAACACATGATGGCAAGAATTTTCTTCTGATTTAATAGTTCCAGCTAACACTGTATCATTAACTGTATTTCATGTAATAAACAGTATATGATATCTTGTAATTGATAATGTTAGTATAAAAGAAAAAGTAATTGTAATTACTCCACCAACACCTCCTAGTACTGATTGAAATTTAGTATTAAATAATAATTTGGAAACTGCGAATTGAAACTCTCCAAAATATTGGAATAAATGAGGTTGGTGAAATAACGTATCTACATATTCATATCCAGCGTTATGATATAATAGTTCAAAATCTGCAAAAGTTGAAATAACTTCATATACTAATTGAGATGCTAAATGGTTTTTTGATGATATAATTGTAACTGCATGAAAAACTTATACTTTCAGTGATATGTATGACTCAAATGTTGCAACTTCAATTACTGCTAGATATAAATTAACAGATTGATCTTATACTTATGCATATATATGAAGTGTTCCAAAAAGTACATGATGGAGAAAATATACTACAAATATAACTATACCTCAAAATGTTATTTGATTAACTGTTTTTCATGTTATTAATACAGTTTGATATTTAAATATTGATGATGTTAGTTTAGTTTTAGCTCCAGATGATATATTTACTGAATGAATGATAACTTTTACATTTGATGATTGATTTAAGAATATTTATGATAGAGCAATACCTATATTGGATGCAGCAGGTATAAAAAGTACACAAGCAATATTTACTGCATCATACAATTATGTTGGTTATATGTCTAAAGCACAAATTAAAGAATTATATGATAATTGACATGAGATAGCATCTCATTCTGTTACACATTCTGATTTGAATCAAATAACATTATCGTGAGCTAGAGATGAGATAATTAATTCTAAAGCTGATTTAGCTGCATATTGAATAGATGCAAAAACTTTTGTATATCCATATTGAGAATATAACGATACTACTATAGATATACTTCAAGAAGCATGATATATATGAGCTAGAAGTGTAACTAGATGATACAATACACCTTCTTCAGATAGATTTCAATTAAAAGATCAAGAAATAACAACAGATACTACATTTGAAATGGTTAAATGATATATAGATACAGCTTTGGCTGAGAAAAAATGGTTAATATTAGAATTACATGACCAATGAGATAACTTATGATTTTATAGTAATACACCTGCTTTGTTACAACAAATTGTTGATTATGTTAAATTAAAAAATATGAAAACAGTTACTTTATGAGAATGAATATCTAAAATGAATTAAACCAAAAAAATAACTAATTGCATAGCAATTAGTTATTTTTTTGGTTTCGACATTTTTAATTTTTGAATTTTAAGCTTTATTAAATTATCTGTTATTTCATCAATATTATATTGAATTTTTTTTATTTCTTCATCATGATTTCATGATAGATTTTGAAACCTAGTGTATAATTTTTTTTCAAAATCTAGTTTAGTTTCTAATTTAGCTATATTATTATCCATTTTTTCTTCTATACTAAGTTTTTTAATTACATTATTAGAATCTATGTTATCATTATTAAATATGTTTTTATCCCATGCTTTTTTGTCTTTTTCAAACGGATTTAATTTATCATTTATTTTTAAATTTTGTATTTCTAATTCTATTAATTTATCTTCAATTTCTTTTATATTTTTATTAAGTTTATATCTTACGGTAATTGCTCAACCTGGGATAAATTTAGCAATTTTTTCAAAATGTGATAATAGGTTTCTTTCTCATAATAAATTGTTTTTTAATTTACTTATATCTGCTTTATTTCTAGTTAATTTTGTAAATAATACACTTTTTTCCTCGTTTGTTAATAATATACTTTTAGTTTTTTTGTTATCATAAAAATCAACTATTTTTTCTTTTTTAATAGTTTTTGTAATATTAGGGCTTAGAATTCCTAATAATTTTGATTTGAAATTATTAATAGTATTACTTATAACATCTTTTATGTTAGAAGAATTATTACTATTATAATTATCTCCTATTTCTTGAACATCCTCAAATGTTCATACAAAATTATTCATTAAAATATTTTATTATATAAATTAATTATATCATAACATATAATCTTTATTTTTGTCAAATATATGCTCTACTATTTATATAATGAGAATTATTCTCAAAATAATTTGCTTTTTTATTTTTTTTATTTATATTATTAATAATTAGTAATTAATAATAAAACAAGTGAAAATACATTATTATACAGAAGAAATCATAAAAATCTGTGATTGTCAGCATTTAACAGTAGAAGATATATATGATAAAATATCAAAAAAATATCCAGAAGCTGGGAAGTCATCTATTTATAGAAATGTTGAGGAACTAGTTAATAAATGAGATTTAGTAAAAGTCATTTGAGTAGGTAAAAAAGCATATTTTGAAAAAAATAAATGAAGCCATTTTCATTTAATTGACAAAAATACTTGAGAAATCATGGATATGGATCATTGTTTTGTTTTACCAAATTTACCAGAAAATTTCAAGATTTCAGAAGTTGATTTAAAAGTGTTCTGAGAGTTTGTAAGTGCTTAACCCACCCTAGCCCTCCCTAATATTAGGGAGGGGGAAAACTCACTATTTTTAATAAATATTGTTTTAAAATTTTAATTTTTAATTATATTATTATGAAATTGAATTTAGAAAATAAATATGATGCTATTGCATATACTGGACAACATTGAGAATTTAGCTTAAAAGATTTGTTATCTTTTTGAGAAAAAACATTACTTTATTTTTATCCAAAAGACAATACTCCTGGTTGTACTATTGAAAACAAAGATTTTTCTTGTTTAAAAAATGAGTTCAAAAAATTGTGAGTAGCAGTTATCTGAATATCAAAAGATAGTATGGATTCACATAAAAATTTCATAGAAAAGCAAAATCTAGAAATAGATTTGATTTCTGATCCAGATTTAGTTTTACATAAAGAGTTGTGAGTTTATGGAGAAAAGAATAATTATTGAAAAAAAGTGATGTGAGTTATTAGAAGTACTTTTTTAGTAGATGCTAACTGAGAAATATTAAAAGAATGGAGAAATGTAAAAGCAACAGGACATGCTGATAGATTGTTAAAAGAAGTTTAAATCTTAAAAAGCCAATACATTGTATTGGCTTTTTAGTTTCCATCCTTTTTTTTGAAGTCAATCTAGACATCAGTAATTTTCTTCGACATTATATTATGCCTTATTTTCAATAATAATGAAAATTACATCAAATGTTTGTTGTAGTTTTCTCATTTTCATTCTATTTAGATACTTACGATAGTTAATACCATAGATTTTTTGTAATTGTTTTTTTGTAGGTCTTACTTGTTTTTTTTGCATAAAGCCTCCTTATAGAAAGTAAATATATTATAGTATTATTTTTATTTAGTCAATTACAAAATTTATTATTTACAAATTAGCTATTTGAAATATACTTAAGATTATTAAATAAAAAATATATTGATGAAAAAACTTTTACTAATATTTATTCTACTTTTACTAATTTCTTGTGGCAATTCTAATTATTTGGTACATCAAGAGAAGTGAATAAAGCTATTTCAAAATTCTAGTAAGGAAATATCTATAATAGATGTAGATTTAAATAATGCATGAGTGAGTTTTTGAATGGTGAATTCTAGTACATGAAAAATATTTATAGATTATGAAAAATCTACTTCTAAAAAAGATAGATTTTATAGATTTTATCCAAAAGATTTATCTGTTTGAAAAAATAATAAAGTTTTTGCTATGGTGAATTGACAATTTTTTAATGCAGAAAAAAATCCTACATTTTTAAGTTTTCCTCTAAAGTCTGCTGGAAAGATAATAAATAGTTATGTAGATAATGATTTAGCTAAGAGAACTATTATAATAGACAAAAATGAAAATCTTAAAATAATTGAATGATATGACGAAAAAGACTTATTTAATACAAATAATAAAGAATTAATTGTTGCATTTAATCCAAGTGTTGATTCTTCAATAGATAGTAAAGTATGAAGATCTTATATATGAATAAAAGGAGATAAAAATATTATTTTTTTCATAGCTAAAAACAAAACTCAATTAGAAATGGACCAATTAATTACAGAGTATGGTATTACAAAAAATAATGTAATTATGATGGATTGATGACCTTCAGCACAGTTTTCATATTTCAATAATTGATTAAATAGTTTTTATTGAAAATGGGCTGTTCCACAATATAATATTATTTATAATAAATAAAAATGAATAAAATAAGTACAAAAGAAATTACTAATTGAGAATTTCATAATAAAAATATTATTCCAAATAATATTACAAGTGTACAAAATATTGTACAAAAACAATATTGACTAGCTCTTGGATGATGATCTGCACTAGGATTGTCACATATATGAGTTATTAAATATTTAGAAGAAAATTGCATAATTATAAAAGAAATATCTGGTACTTCTATGTGAGCTATTATAGCTTCGTTTTATGCATCTTGAAAGACTAGTGACTATATGATGGAATTCGCAAAATCTATTAATTTTTTGAAGTTAATTGATTTTGATTTAAAAAATTGATTGATAAAATGAGATAAAATATATAAAAAATTGGAAGAAGTATTTTGAGAAATAAGAATAGAAGAATTAGATATAAAATTAAAAATTGTAGCAACAAATATAGAAACATGAGAAAAAACAATATTTGAAAAATGAAAAATAATAGATGCTATTAGAGCTAGTATAAGCTTACCATGAATATTTAAACCTTATAAAATATGAACAAATATTTATATTGATTGATGAATTATTTGTAATTTACCAATTGAGGTATTAGATTTAAATAATATTATAGCTGTAAGTGTTATAAAAGATGTGAATTGAAAATTAAAAACAAAGAAAAAAATATTTTGATACGAATTTGATACATGATTTGTTAATCTTAATTATCAAGTATTACAGAGGTCATTTCTTCTTATGATGAAAACAAATGAACAAATATCTATAAATACAGATTGAAAAAATGTTTTATTAGTAAAACCAGATTTATGAGATATGGATTTTTTAAGTTTTGATAAATTGGATGAATTAATTAAAAAAGGCTATGAGGAGGCTAGTTTAGTATTATGAGATATATAACAAAATGTACAAAATACTAATTGTAGGAGCATTATCACAAGAACTAAATGTTGTTAAAGAACAAATAATAAAGCTTGCTTTAAGAGATATTAAAACAAGCTTTTTAACGACTTGAATAGGGAATTATAATATGATATTGAATTTGACTCGTTTTTTGGAAAAAAATAATCATTTTGATTTTGTGGTGAATATTTGAGTTTGTGGTAAAATTAAAACCCCTCTCAATTCTCCCCTTGTCAGGGGAGATGAGGACCAATTTTTCTATTGAATAAATTGATTTATTCAAATTTCTAGAATATTTAATTTGTCTAATAATAAAGAATTAATTATTCCACATTTACTTGATTTTTGAGAATTAGTAAGTATAGCTTGTAGCGAAAAAGTAGTTTATGATAAAAATGACTTAAGTGATGAGCTGTATGTAGATATGGAATCTTATTGATTCGAAAAAGTATGTGATAGTTTTAGTTTGGCTAGAATAATACTTAAAGTACCAGTTGATGATGTATGAATTGAAACAATGAATTTTGATTTCAATAAAGCAAAAAAATCATTGTCAGAAAATATAGATTATAGACTATTATTTGAAAAAATTTATAACTATTTAGAAAATACTTTTTCTTTTCAAAGAAAAATAAAAGAAAATAAAGTATTTGAAAAATATAAAGATTATTTTAGTTTTACTTTTAGTGAAAATGAGATATTTAAGAGATTATATTATAGATATTTAGCTTTGGTAAATGATAATTTTGATGTATATTTTGAAGAAAATAAGGAACATTGAAAGAAAGATTTTTTAGTATTATTAGAGAAAGATTTAGAAAAATATTTAATTAAGTAAATTTTATAACCCTAACCTGAATCCTTTCCCTTATATAAGGGCAAGGGGCTACATAAAATGATAATATATATAGAGAAACAAGCAAAAGAATATCCTCAAACAAAAAAAATACTTGAGAAATTTAAAAATTCTCAGGTTATTTATATTAACAATTATAAAAATCTATTTGATAAAAATTATAATAATATAGATTCAAAAAAAGCATTAATAATAGCAAAATTGAATACAAATTCCGTAAGTGATGCTCCTATCTGATATTGACATACAAAGCAAGCATTTTTTTTTAAAACTAGTTTGAACTGTATTTTTGATTGTTCATATTGTTATCTTAAATGAGCATTCAAAAATGAAAATATGGTAATATTTGTAAATTATGATGATATTAAAAAAGATATAGAAGAGAAGTTGAAAAATATAAGCCCTCACCCTAGCCCTCTCCCAAAGGGAGAGGGAATAGACCAATTAACTGTAGCTTCTTCTCTCCCTTTGGGAGAGATTGAGTGAGGGCAAAATGATATATGGTTCTATTCATCTGATTATTCTGATATTTTATGAATGGATATGTTTAGCTGATTTTGTGAAGAATTTATAGAATTTTTTGAAAAATTTTGACCACACCCTAACCCCCTCCTTAGTAAGGCGGGGGGACAAGAAGTAAGAGTAAAGATGGAAATCAGAACTAAATCATCGAATATAAAACCATTACTTGATTTATGATTTGTGCCTAAAAATACAGAAATAGCATTTTCTCTTAATCCTCAAATTTTGATAGATAAGTATGAAAAATCTACATCTAGTTTGGATGCAAGAATTGAAGCTATTAATAAATTAATAAGTTTATGATTCAAAGTTGGTATTAGGTTTTTACCATTATTACCAATTAACGATTATGAAAAAATATACTGAGAATTTATTAATTATATAGGTGAGAGAATTGATTTTTGTAAGATAAATTCTACATTTGCTTCATGACTATTGTATACAAAAAAAGACTATAATAAAATACTTTCAAAATATCCAGAATTAGATATATTGCATATGTTAGACTTAGATAATGATTGATTTTATAGAGAATCAAAAAAAGTCAGAGATAATTTTTATACTATGTTTAAAAATTTGGATAATAAATGTATACTTTGTTTAGAATATTAACCCCTCCCAACCTCCCCTTGTCAAGGGAGGAGTATAGTAAAATAATAATTAATCATGGAAAAATACTTGTATATAAAATATGATAATAGATTGATAGATAGAGCTAGAAATAATAGAAAAAATGAAACACCTGCTGAAAAACTTATTTGGAATAGTTTATTAAGATGAAAAAATCTATTGTGATATAAATTTTCTAGACAAAAGATGATAAGTTATTTTATTGCAGATTTTTACTGTTCTGAATTAAAGCTTGTTATAGAAATTGATTGAAAAATTCATGATGATAGAATTGATTATGATAATGAAAGAAGTATTGAATTTAATAAATTATGAATTAAAGTTATTAGATTTTCAAATGAAGAAGTTCTAAGTAAATTAGATGAAGTAAGGTTAAAATTAGAATATTTTATAAATCCTCCCCTGACAAGGGGAGGTGCCCAAAGGGCGGAGGGGTTTTCTAAAAATATATTAATAACATGAACATCAAAATGAATAGGTAATTATTTGATGCAAAATTTGAAAGATTTTAACAATGTGATATGAATTTCTAGATCAAAATCACAAGAATCAGGTTTAAAAGAATTTAACATTGATTTAACAAAACATTCACTTTTTAACAATATTGTTAAATATTTAGAACACGAAAATATAAAGTTAGATACAATTATTATAAATGCATGAGTATGACATTTTTGAAAGTTTGAAAATTGAAATAGTGATAAATATGAAGAAATAATCAATCTCAATCTACTTTCACCAATTATAATGATAAAAATATTGGAACCTTATCTAAATAATAAATCAAAAATAATATTTATATGAAGTATTATATCAAAGAAATTTATGAAATACTGAGCAGTATATCAAGCATCAAAATTTGGACTCAGATGATTTGCTTGAGCACTAAAAAATGAGATGAAAGGTAAGTCTATACATATAATAAATCCTAGAATAGTAGAAACCACATTTCATGATGAATCAGAAATAGATATAGATTTCTCAACTGATAAAATTACATCATTAGATATTATTTGAGAGACAGTAAATAATATAATAAATTGACTAGAAAACAGATTTGAAATAGATTTGTAAATTTAAAAATTTTCAAATCTATTAATTAAAATATTTTGTTAATCCTCCCATGACAAGGTGAGGTGCCCGTAGGGCGGAGTGGGGTTAAATGCTTTTTACTAATTATAACATATATATGAAAATAGACTACTTATGACATTCAGAATTTTTGATAAATATTGAATGAAAAGATTGAAAAATAGTAAAAATACTTAGTGATTGTTGGCTTAGTAATTATGTATTTTGAGATTTAATGGCTAGAAATCCAACTTTCAAGATTGATTATTCAAAATTTTGAGAAATTGATGCTATATTTATAAGTCACAGTCATAGTGACCATTTCGATCCATATACTTTGATAGAATTTTATAATAATTTAGATAAATTACCATTATTATTGATTCCAGAAACAATGGAATTTTTAGTATGACTTATAGAAAAATATGTAGCAAATTTCACATACAAAATACTTAGAAATAAGCAAGAAATAGATATTAAATGAGTTAAAATAAAATGACTTGTCTATGAAAATGGATATATAACAAATGAAGATGATGTAATGACTTTATTTGTCTATAATGACAAAGAAATAATATATGCAGAAGTAGACACACTACCACCTGAAACCCAAGAAGCTCAAAATTATATATTTAATACATTTAGTGCAAAAAAATATGAATCAGTATTTTATTTGGCTACTAGAAATGAATTGGAGTGAAATATAAAGTTACTAGATATCAGTGATGAAGCTAAAAGAAAAGAATTTGCAAGAGATTACACAAATACAAGAAAAGAAAATATAGAACGGGATTTTGTAAGATTTAGTGATGAAATGGTGGATTTTAAAGATTTTACTACTATTAGAAATTATTGTAAATCACTTATATGACAATGAATAGTTTATCCTAAAAAACTAGATATAAATGCACTAAAAGTGAAAGTATTATGATTGGACGAATTGGTACAAATAGAGAAGTCTATAATGAGAAAATATAATAAAAATTATGATTTATCATATTTTGAAGCAGGATATACATATGAAATAAAAAATGCTAAAATAAAAAAACTAGAAAAAATAAATTATTTATACGATTTTATTTTTGATAATTTTTCTGCAAATATTAGTCAAAAATTTAATAGATATTATTCAAATTGACCTTTAAATAAACAAAATAATGATATAGATAAACAAGAAAAGATAATACTAGATTTATTAAATTATAAATTTTTGCCTTATCAAATAGTAAATCTAGAAGATCCATTAAAAAATATATTGTTACAAAATAAGAGAGATTATGTAATAAAAATTACATATTTAGTTGATTGAAATAATGTCAAAAAATATTATTCATATTGATTTTCTAAATCAAATTTTTCAGAAGTATCAAATCCTGATTATTTTGATGAAGATTATTATGCTAATGATCTAGTAGATTTTTATGAATGAAGACAAGAACTTTATTCAAATTTTTGGCATAAGTTAACTCCTGGAAAATGATATAGATTTTGGACTATGTTATGATCAAATTTCTTGAATAATGATTTAGTGTATAAAAAATATGAATTACATTTCAAATATGCAAGTGAATGAAAAAAAGTAGATGAATATGTTGAAAAAGTGTTTAAATGAATAATGTGAAATTTATAATATTTTTCATAACTTAATCCTGCCCTAAAGGATACACCCACAAGGGGATAAATCCTTTCTCGCACGCCAGAGAAAGTGGCTACAAAAAAATGAGCCTCTCCAGCTTTAGCTGGAGAATTTATCCGAAGGTGTATCCTGTGGACAAGGGTGAGTTATGATATCTAGCATAAGTGATTTGTATATTATTTTATTTATGATATAATTAGATTGTTAAAATAAATTATTTTTTGATTTTTATACTATGAAATTTAAAAAAGATATTCTAGGTTTTATAAATTATAAACAAATAATTCTTTTGCTTTTATTAGCTTATATTATTTGGCTTATTACTGTTTTTTATACTACAATCACTGGTATTGATGAAATGTATAATGATTCATATAATAAAAGAGTAGATGAAAAAAATAAGATTACAGAAATAATCAGATTAAAAAATAATCAAACAGATGCTGAATATGAAACTTATGATGAGTTTAAAGTATCAATTGATAGTATAATTAATAAAAAATAATATTTATGTTAAATATAATAAAAGAAATAAAAGTTAATAAACTAAAATATTCATTATTATTAGTTATATTTTTTATGCTAATTTATTTATTTGTAATGGGAATTATAATTTATTTAAAAAAACAAGAGATAAAATTAGTTAGACAAGATATTGAAATAAAAAGAATAGAAGCCGAAAAAATAATTGCAGAAATAGTAAAAATTAAGTTAAATGAAAAAAAAGTATTTGAAGAACAAGAAGAATTAAGGATTGCAAAAGAAAAAGAATTTCAAGAAATTCAAAATCAAAAAAATATAAATAATTTAACTAGTAAATCTTGAAATACATTAACAAATTATTTATGAGAAGTTGATACAGTTTTTGATCCTATTAGTGATGATTCTATTAAAAAATTTGTAACATCAAATAAGAGTTTCAATAATAAAAAATATGTTCCATCATGACTAGTAAAAATCTCTTCAGAATATGTTTTTGACACTAAATGATGAAGTCAATTATTAAGAAGTATTGCAAATGATTCATTACAATCTATGGCCAAACAATTTTTTACAGATTATTGAGAAAAAATAGAAGTAGTAAGTGCTTATAGATCATATGATTATCAAAAATGAATTAAAAATTGATGATGTCCAGATAATTTATGTGCAAAAGCTTGATATAGTGAACATCAATCATGATTAGCAATTGATTTATGGTCTGCTTCTACAAATTCATATTGGAAAAATAATGAAAAACTACAAAAATATTATAAATGGTTAGATGAAAATGCTCACAAATATGGTTTTCATAATACTTATCAAAAATGATTAAAAATAGATTGATATGAGATAGAGCCTTGGCATTGGAGATATGTTTGAGTAGATTTAGCTACTTATTTGAGAAACAATAATTTAACATTAGCTCAGTATTATAAATAAAATTAATTATGGCAAAAATAAATAGAGCAGAGAACAAAAAAGCTACACCTATAAAAACATGATTTCATAGAAAGAAAAAAGTAAATAAAGGTTCTTATATTGTAAATGATGAATATGCAATCCAGGCAAAAAAGGCTTGATATAGAGCTAGAAGTATATATAAATTATTAGAAATACAAAAGAGATTTGATTTAATTAAACCTGAATATTCTGTAATAGATATATGATGTGCACCTGGTAGTTTTTTGCAAGCTATTCGTAATATAGTAAGAGAAAAAACTATTATATGAGTTGATTTGAAGGAATGTAAACCTTTTTCTTATCCTAATGTTTCTACAATTGTGTGTGATATATTTGATTATGATAAGTTATCAGAGCAAGTAATATCAAAAATAGGGGATGATCAATTTGATTTGATTACTTCAGATATAGCACCAAATACAACTGGTAGATTTGATGTTGATCAATATGCATCAGTAGAACTAAATATAGAAATATGTAAATTTAGTGATAGATTTTTGAAAAAGTGATGAAATATGCTATTAAAAGTATTTAAGTGAGAGGATTTCAATGATTTGGTACAACAAGTAAAAAAAAGATTTTCAGATATGAAAACATATAAACCATTGGCTTGTCGTGATAGTAGTCATGAAGAATATATCATTTGTTTAAGCAAAAAAGACTAGAAAAATACTAGTCTTTTTGTTTACAATGTCCCTAATTGTTAATTATTGCATGCACTAACAATAACAGTTGTTTTATTAGTTCCGATGTTATATTGTGAAACATCATCTAGGTCAGTTTCTTGAAAAACACTTAATGCATAAGTGTTTGTACCTATGTTCATCGGTTTTGATACTGTTCTCCAAACTAATTGAGAATTTCTCACTTTAAATACCACATTACCATGGTATAAAACATCCCATGCACTAGCAGCAACTGTTACATACACTTGTCCAGCTTGAGGATTACAAGAGTTATTACTCATAGTTAATGCATTTGCACTTGTTGAAAATGCAAAGATAAACATAGCTAAAACTAACAATTTTTTCATTATTTACTCCTTTTTACTTTCGGAATTGAAAGCTTTGAAAATGTATTGATTTTTTTTTTTTTTTGTCAATAATATCTATGCACTTTACTTTAATAATAGAATTTTTATGTATTTACTCTTATTGATATTATTTAGTTTTGTTTGATTTTTTAGTATAAATTTGTTTTTTGTTTTTGGTAGTTTTTTTCTGTTAATGGTATTTATTATATCACTTTTAGTTGTTATATATTTTTTATATAAAATATATAAGTTAAGGAATACTAAAATATTATCATTTTATTTATTTTTTACATTGTTATTTTCTGTATATTGTTTTTTTTATTCTTATATTGATATAAAAGAAAATAAAAATATTTTTTTAATAAATTCCAATAATAATTTTATAGAAAATACTTATAATTATGATATTTGTTTAAATAATGAATGTATTACTGAAGAAAATTTTAATAAAGATGTCGAATATGTAAATTCTAAGATAAATACAATTAATAACATACAGTGAATCTCTAAATTAAATTCAGATATTTTAAAACTATTAGAAAAAAAGGCTAAATTATGAATTAAATGAGTAAAAATTGAATATAATTATGATTATATTTTAAAAATATTTTTTCAAAAGTTATATAATGATTCTATATCTAATATAAATTTTAAAGATAATTTATTTTTTTCAAAAAACCAATATGAAAAATATCTTACTAACTTTTATATTTTTTCTTATGAAAATATATTAAACGATAATTTACCATATATAAAAGATAGTGAATATTATAGAACAGATGTTAGTATTTATAATTATTTATTAAATAGAAAATATGTTTACAATAGATTTTTTATAAATAATTCCGTTATGTATTCTTACTGATTACTATTATCAGACTTAAATAAAAATATAAATAGAATAAAAGACTAGAAAATTTTCTAGTCTTTTATTGATTATCAAATATTTAACTCTTTTTCTATTTCATCATTTATATCTTTTTGCATTGCTATTTGCTTTATCATTTTTTTTCTACTTATTATTGCAGCTTGTTTTTCATTATATTTTATATATATATTAAATGTTGGGATAATATAATAAATAATTAAAATTAAGATAAAAATTCAAGCAATTAATAGAGAATACTCAAAATTAGTATACTCTGTTAAAAGTTTTATATTTTTCATTATATCAGTTGATGTTACATATTTGTATTCAAATCAAACCATAATATTTAATTATTTTTTATTATTTTTTTACTAATTCTCAAGTAACTATTAATCTGTTAAGTGTAGTTCATATAGGCCAACAAGTCATAAGAGTAATTTCTTTTTTGTCACTTTTTTTATCTAGAACAGATACATCACCTGGAGTAATAACTTTTTTTTGTGTTATTTTATATGTATATTTTTCTTGTCAATAATATACTACAATCTCATCATCATATGTTACTTTATCCAAAAGTGCAAATACTTCATTATATTCTCATTTTGCCCAAGGAAAATTAGAAGAATGTCAGAATATAAATGAATTTCATATTTGACCAGGTTTAGCACTGCCAGGATACCTTATAATACCTTTTTCTAATTCTTTCATAAATATTCAGTGTAATTCTTTTTGTCATTCTACTGTTCTATTTTTTATATCTACTAATGGTACATTTTTTCAAATTTTTGGAATTACCAATCTATTTTCATAAGGTGTAATATCAATATTTAAATTAATATTTTCTTTATCTTGAGTTTTTTTCATTTTTCTAATTGAATGTTCACTATCTAAATCATCTTTTTTTTCTAATTCTTTAATTTTTTCTTCAGCATATTTTTCTTTTATACTTGCTGCTTCTACAGAAGAGATCAACTTATTTTCTCTTGATTCCAATTCTGATTTGAATATATAACTTTTTGCGATATTGAAATATGCACTATAATTTGTTGATATAAGTAATACTCAAAATATTAAACTAGATGTTAAAGCATATTTACTTAAAAATAGAAATCAACTTACAATTGAATTATTTTTTTTCACTATTTTTTTAATATTAGAATTTTCAATTATATTAACTACTTCATCAGATTTAATTGCTTCAATTTCTTTAGATAATTCATCTTCTAAATTTGTTTCTGTTAATGTAATACTACTAATATCTAAAGTTTGTACATTATTTGAATTTAATTCTATATTTTGTTGTGTTAAATATGTTTCATCTAATGATGTTTTTTCTTGATTTTCTGAATATGTAGCAGACAAATCAATATTATCTAAAATATCAAAATTTTCTAAATTACTATCTTTCATTTGTTTTTGTTTTTATTTTTAAATTTTTATACTCCTTATAATTTGTAAGGATTATTTGTATATATAAATGTTATCATATAAAAAAGTTATATGCAAATATATGAAATGCAATTATCTAAAAATCTGTTGACAAAATAGCTATTTTATTATGTAATAAAATATATTTTTAAGACTTATTTGATAATATTATCTAATTAATTTTTCTAAAAAATATCACTAAATTACAAAAGAACTTGAAATATTTGTTTTTTTATTTATATTATACAGTAGTTTAGATAGATTAGCCCCCAATAAAATTTATGGCAAAAAAATATGAAAAAAGTTCTGGGTGAATCGTATATCGTAAAAATGGTAATAAAATTGAAGTTTTATTGTTAAAATGGCTTAATTCTAAAAATCAGGAAGTGTATGTCATTCCAAAATGACATATAGAAGATTGAGAAGTTGCAAAAGATACTGCAGTTAGGGAAATCAGTGAAGAAGCTGGTTTTTTGAAAAAAGATTTAGAAGTTATAAAGTTTATTACGAAGTTAAATTATACATTCACGGCTGGATATTTGGAAGATAATCCAATAATAGATAAAGATGTTTATTTGTTTTTGGTTAAGTATAATTGAAAACAAGATCCTGTTGTTCAAAAAGCAGAGAGATTTGTAGGATATGATTGGTTTTCATTAGATGATATTAAAAAAATTAAAGTCATGTTTGATCTTCAGACAATTATCTGAAAGAACAAAACATTCTTTATATAATAATTTTAGTTACAAAGAGCTAAAGCCCTCTCTTGACTAGAAAGAAAAATGAAACAAATTAGCAAAGGGCTAAAGCCCTCTGTTGAAAAACTGTATTACTGATATTGTATAGTTGTTTTTGTATTACTATATAATTGTTACACTTTTTCTCATTATATGAGAAGGAATTATTATTTAATTATATTTATAAATGATTGAGATTTACAATAATAATTGATTTTTGACATTAGAAACTAAATCTAAAAATAAAGTTACACTAGATACTAAGGATTTTGAAGTAAAAATAGATGATTTAAATGTTGTGTATCCATGAGAATATGAGAAATCGTGAATTTTATTGGAAGTAAAAAAATATGCTGATATTTTGTTTTATAGTCTTACTATTTCATGAAATCATGTATTAATTATTACTCATGATAAATTTGATTTAAAAGAAGAGATTATGTCTTTTTTTTGAGATGTTGATGTTTTAATTATTGTTTGAACAAAAGAAGCAGCAAAATTATTTGAAAGTATTGAAGCAAGAGTAGTAGTTCCATTTGGAGAAGAAAAATCTATATTTTTAAATACTTTGTGACAACATATTGAAGAAGTAGATTCATATAAATTAAAATCAGAATTTTCTATTGATTCAACTGAATTCGTAAATTTGAAATAATTCACAATAAAAAACCTCTTACCTGAATCCTTACTCCTTCCCAGGAGCAAGGGGCTACAGTAGCCTCTTTCCCCTGATAAGGGGAGAGAATTCAAGTGAGAGGTTTTTTTATTCTTTTTTTTATGCATCTTTAGGTATTACAGCATCAATAGCTGCAAAAGTAGCCATTTTACCGTTTGGTATTATAACAGTTACAGAATCTCATATACCAGCTTTGAAGTGAGTAACTGCAGCTGTTAATAAGTCATAAGTTTTTCATTCTGATACAACTTGATATTTCTCTTTTTCTTTTACTACTAATCAAGTAACATAAGTTCTTTCTATTGGTAAAATTTGTTTATACATCATTTTACCATTTCATGCAATTGTTAATTTAAGCTTATCTCATTGAACTAATTTAGATTTAGATGAATAATTTGCTGGTACAGGGTATTTATTACCATCAGAACCTAGCATTTCTTCTCCTGTGAATACTCATTCAATTATTTTTACATCATCACTAGAATAACTATTTAATCATGCTGTACTTAGATTTAATTCTGTATCAAGACTTATATTATTATCTTCTAATACATCTTTTAATAATTTTTTTGCACTTTTTATTGATTTTTCAGCACTGATTATGAAATCTCTAATTGCTGCTAATGTTTTTTTATTTTCCATTTTTTTTGTTTTTATGTTTTAAGTTTCTCTAATATATATTATTGTATCAAATATTTGTTGTTTTGTAAATAATTACAACTTTACAATTATCAAAAATATATGCTCATAATGTTTGCTACTTCTTTACTATAGAATACAGTGAGAAAAAATCATATAGAAAGAAATGGTCAGAAGGGAATTTGAGTATTAAATTTTACTCATTTATTAGTTAATCTATTATGAATTATAAATCATAATCATATAATACTTCATACTAAATATGTTATCATAAGTCCTGGGAAACTAAAACTAATACCTAATATCAATCATATCATTATTGCTATTCTCAAGTCTCATCATCACATCCATGCTCATCTTGAAATGATAATTTGTAAGAAAAAGAATCCAAATATTATTAATACACCAGTTATTCAATCTAATATAGCTATTTCAGATAAATTTATTCAAGTGATAGTTTTGAATAAGTATAACATTAATATAGATGCTCAAATCAATGCTAAATCTACTAATTCATGTAATTCTTTTATCATTATTACATAAAGCATTCAAATAATTGCTACTGATATAATTATTGCTGAAATTCAAATTCAAAAACTATCAATCCTATTTATTCAAGCAGGCAACATATTTAATAAAGTAAAATCATGAACAAGCGTTTGAGTTGATATAGTTAAAAAAATAATTCATATACCTGTTAACATTATTCATTCATGGATTTCTAGAAATAATATATCGTAGAATGTAAGCAAAATAGATATAAATCAAATACTTAACCAGAATAACAATTTAGTTATTTCTAATCAGTCTAATTGAAATATTAAATTGTAGTCAATCAAAAAATATCAGATTAATGCAAATATTAGTCATGTAGACATTTCTAATATTGGATAAATACTACTTACTTTTTCTTTGCAATATTTACATGTTGCTTTATTTAAAAGCCAAGAAAATATAGGTATTAAATCTAGTGCATTTAACATAGTATTACATTTAGGGCAATGGCTTCTACCATCCATAATTCATCATTCTTGACTTTTTAATCTATATATAACAACTGATCAAAAACTACCAAGTAAAGTACCAAATATAAACAAGCAAATATAAAAGAAAATATCCATTTTTTAGACGTTATATAATAATTTACTATATTATATTTAAAACTGTTATTTATTAAAGTTAAAATATTAAAAATGTTTAATTTATTATAGAAATATAAAAAAATTGAGCATTGCTCAATTTTTTTAGGACTTTAGGACACCCACAAAGTGTGTACTTACATTTATTTATTATCAGGACACCCACAAGGGGCGTCCCTACTCTTACTTAAACAGTTTTTTCTTGTATTTTCAGACTTATTTCATTTACTTCTTTTCTTTTATCTTTGATAGTTTTAGAAAATCAAAACAATTTAGATAAAACTATATAAATATCAAATATGAAAGGTATTTTGTAATCCAATTTATATTTACTAAATCATATTCAAAACAATATAGGGAATAGACTTAATAATATAATATTATAGCTTGTATATCAATAAAATGATGTAAATATTCAAATTGTTATTAGAATTGTAATTATTATTCAATTTATTTTGTGATAAGTATATTTTGTATTTTTAAAAAATAAAAATATTAGATTAATAAATGGAATATATAGTAAAAATTTTGCTGGTCTTAAGTCTTTTTTTTCATTAAGTTCAATTAGCTCTTTTTCGTTATTTGATTTTATTATATCATTTTCATTTTTTATTATTGTGTAAATGTCTTTGAAATGTTCTTCGCTGAAATAATATTTCAAGTATTTAAATCATACAATTATATAAAAACGTATTTTATAAGCTGAAAATAATTCTGCTAATTTGATTTGTATTAATTCGTTTCTTGTAAATAAATTTATTCATATAAATGTAATAAATATTATATAAAATAATCAGAATAGATTTGCCAGATTAGAATATCCAGATAGATATAATATACTTAATAAAAATGTTATAAATATATTTAATCTAGTAGATTCTTGAATTGTGCTATTTTCACTATATTTTGCATAATTAAGATATCATACAAAAGGAATGTGTGATAAAAATATTGTCAATTTTTCTTCTTCTGTTATTTCTCAGTCTCAGTTTATATCTAATAATGAATGTTTGTTAGAAATATTTATATGGTTTCAAATATTGAATTCTAATCATTTTTGTGCTCTGTATATTCACATAATTAGAGCTATTAAAAGTCATATAAATATTATATCAGCAATAATAATGTTTAATCATATTCAAAATATTCATAATTTACCTAAAAATGAATTACTTATAAATACTATATATGTAATTAAGAATCATAAATGTATAGTTGATGCTGATTTTGTATGTCAAATAACATAATAATTATTGATATTTTTGTTTGTTTTGTTAAACAAAAATAACCATGATATAAATATCATTAAATATGCTGAAATAGCATTACCAATGACTTTATGATCTATATTAATTTTATCATCATAATATTTACTATTTGAAACATTTTGCTTAGTAGATAATTTTTCATCAAGATTATTCACTAAATTATTGTTTATTTCTTCCATTTTTTTATTTTTATTTTATATTTTAGAAATCTTTGTTATTATAACACATATTTAATTAATAAACAAATAAACGATGAAATTATCAGAAGTTGTATTTCATAAATCTGTATGATTATGAAGTCAAGAGGTTTTTATAGATGAAAAAAGAGAAATAGTCTTTGTAGGTAGGTCAAATGTTGGTAAATCTAGTATTATGAATTCATTATTTGAAAAAAAGTGATTAGTGAAAACAAGTTCACTTCCTGGTAAGACAAAATTAGCTAATATGTTTCTGGTTGAAAACAAATATTATTTGACAGATTTACCAGGTTATTGATTTGCAAAACTAGGTAAAGCTATGAAAGATGAGCTTGACTGACTAATAAGTTGGTATATAGAAGAAAAAGCTGAATATATAAAAAAAGTAGTAATATTGATTGATTCAAAAATTTGAGCTCAAGAAGTAGATATAGAGATGTATAAATATATATTAGAATTATGATTGCCTGTTACAATTGTGTTATCAAAAATAGATAAATTGGGTAAATCAGAATCAGCTAAAAGTTTATCATATGCAAAAGAACAATTTTTTTGACAAGAAATAATAGCAGTATCAAATACTAAAAAAGAAGGTATAAAACAATTATCAACAAGTATCAAAAAAGTACTACTTGACAAATAACATAAAAAACATATTATATTAATACATTTTTTAAAAAAAGGAGTTAAAATGTCTAATTTATATGAACTTAAACCTTGTACGAGAATTCCAAATTTTAATATTGTCTTACCAAAAGATGATATTAGAAATTTTTTGATTAGTAATTCTCATATAAAGAGAATTACTCAACCAGAAGAATTTATAAGAGGTTTGATTGTTGATTTAAAAGTAACTAACGAAGGTTTATTAGTCTTATTAAATACTAAAGAGGCCTTTGAAAGTATAAAAACAAGTTTTAAAACCGAATCAATAGATTGGTATATTTCTTGATTTTTAAAAGAATGAGTTTTTACTCATTCTTTTAATTTTTATAAAAATTTTATTAATACTTATTTTTTAGTATAATATATTTCATATAAGATATATTATTTTTAATTATTATTTTATGTTCAAAAAAGAATCAAATAATCTACTAAATATTTCTATGTCGATAATAGTATTTTTTATAGTTTTTTATATTTTATATATATGAGCTAGTTTAATAATACCTTTTATTATTGCATTGCTTTTTTCATTTGCAATAATCTGATTATCAAATTATTTTAGAAGTTTTAAAATACCTGTAATTATTTCGTTTATATTATCATTATGAACTTATATTTTTATAATATGGTTATTATGGAAGATGTTAGGTACAAACTTGCAGGATTTGATTAGGCTTTTACCAGATTATCAACAAAAAGTATATAATATGCTTTCTCAAGCTTTTCAATATTTTCATATCCCTGTTCCTGCGAGTTTGTGAGAGATTTTGAGTAGCTTGAATTTACAATCTATATTTACATCTGTTCTAAGTTGATTTACTTCTATTTTTAGTAGCGCTTGAATAATATTATTTTATGTTCTTTTTATATTGCTGGAATATAGATATTTCAAAAAAAAGTTAAATTTAATGATGTTAGATGATAATAATAAAAAAAATGTAATAGAAACTATAGAAAAAATAAAAAGAGATATCAAATCATATTTTGTAATAAAAACTATAGTAAGTTTAATTACTGCATTGTTAAGCTATATTATTATGATGTTGTTTTGATTAGATTTTGCCTTATTTTGGTCTTTATTAATTTTTATTTTAAATTTTATACCAAATATTTGATCAATTATTGCAGTATTATTAGCTTCTTTATTTTCATTAATTCAATTTGATTCATATTATTCTTTTTTATTAATTATTTCTTGACTTACTTCTATACAAGTACTTATGTGAAATATTATAGAACCTAAATATATGTGAAATAAATTAAATTTAAGCCCCCTCGTAATTATTATTGCATTGTGATTTTGGTGAGCTATTTGGTGAATTGTAGGAATGATTTTATCGGTTCCTATTATGGTAATATTAAATATTATTTTTGCAAAAATTCCTTCAACTCGTAATATCGCAATATTTATGTCTGAAAAAGGAGAATTACAAATTGATTGAGCCGAAGAAGTCATAAAAACTAGAAAAAAAATAGTACATATAGTTGCAAATAAAATATTCAAAAATAATAAGTAAAATGTATTATAATATTTAGGAACTTCTATTTATTTGATTTTCTTAAATATTAAATTATAATAAAATTACTTATAAAAATGAGTATTATTTAAAAATAACATAATAAAATTATGTCAAATAAAGTAAAAATAGAATTAAGTCCAGAATATGTAGCACATTTAGAATTAATCAAACAAATTATTCCAAGTGAAACAGGAGAACAAATAACAGATGATTCAAAAATGGTTGAAGTGTTAATAGATAGTTTTATGGCATTTATACAAGAACAAGTAGCTTACGAAGAACATGCACATGATGGTGGATGTTGTGGTGGTGCTTGACATGACCATGGTCATTCACATGATCATTGACATACACATGAACATAAACATGGAAAAGAAGAATGAGGATGTTGTAAACATTAGTAGTTTACAAAAAGTAGATATGTAGCATTGCTACATATCTACTTTTTTTGTTTGCTTAAACTGCATTTATCCATATAATATAATCCAATTATAGCTATAAATTAACAAATATGTTAAATATTGATATTATAAAATATGAAAAAGAAATTTATGATTTGAAGTCTAAAATAGATAAATTTAGACCATTTTCTAGTATTCAATTAAATAACTTAAAGTCATGGTTCAAAATATGATTTACAGCTCAATCAAATGCAATAGAATGAAATAGTTTTACAAATGAAGAAGTGAAAATATTAGTAGAGGACGGAATTACTGTATGATGAAAAACATTAAAAGAAGTAAAAGAAACTCAAAATTTAGCAGAATTAACAGATACTATTTGGGAATTTTTTGAATCTGATTTCATTTTAACGGAAAAATTTCTATTAGATTTACATATAAAACTTTTATCATGAATTGAAAAAGAAAATTTATGAAAATATAGAGATATTCCAGTATATATTTCTGGTTCTGAGGATAAATTACCTAGTTCAAAAGAAGTAAAAAAATTAATGAAAGAATTTGTAATATTTTGTAATACTGAAACAAAAAATCCTTTATCAAAAATATCAAAAATACATTTTGATTTTGTAAAAATAAATCCATTTATAGATTGAAATGGTAGAATAGCTAGGTTACTTATGAATTTATATTTAATAAAATATTCTTTTTTACCAATTATATTTCCAGTAGTTACAAGACTGGAATATATACAAAGTTTATGAAAAAATAAAACAGAAAATGATTTTTATAAATACTTTTTATGGCAAACATATGAGAATATGAGTGATTATCTAAGATTTTTTGAGGATTAAAAAGTGCCTTTGGCACTTTTTTTTGCCTTTTATAACATAATTTATATAATACAAAAGATAAATTATAGACTAAATAAATGATGAAATATACATACTTGTAATTTTATATAATTATTGGCTTGTATATTTCATTATTTGTTCTACTAATTTTCGTCTTATATTTTTTGAAGCCTCTTTCTCATAATATAAGTAAGAATTTATGCCCGTAGGGAGGTATCCTGTCGACAAGAGAGAGGTTTTACATATTAACTAACTATTATTTATGATAGGATTATCAGATAAAAATGCTACTAAAATAACTCCATTAAAAAAGAGTTATATTATAGAAGGGAAAAATTATACTTTTGAAACAGGTAAGTTAGGTTTACTGACAAATGGTGCTGTAATGATGAGTGATGATTTGGATAATATAATGTTTACAACTGTTTGATTCAAAACTGAATGATTGAATACAAAAGCTGACTTTTTTCCACTTGTTGTAGATTTTATAGAAAAATTTTATGCAACTTGATTAATTGGTGGTAATAGATTTCAAAGAAGAGAGGGAAGGCCCAGTGATGGTGCTACACTTACTTCTAGACTTATAGATAGACCAATTAGACCTATGTTTCCTAAATGAATAATTAACGATACTCAAATACTTGTATCAGTTTTATCAGCTACTTGAGAAAAAGACTTAGGTACATGGTGAATAACTAGTGCTTCTTTAGGATTAATGATGACTTGAGCACCTTTTGAATGACCAGTTGCTTGAGTAAAAATAATTACTACAAAAGAAGGTAAATTCATATATGATCCATCAGTAGAAGAAGAAGATAATGCTATATTGAGTCTAGTTGTTGCTGGTACTTTGGACGCAATTACAATGGTAGAAGCAGGATGACAAGAAGTAAGTGATGATGAAATGATGTCTGGATTAGAATATGCTCATAAAATTATAAAAGATTTGTGTAATGCACAAATAGATTTCATTGATGATTACTCAAAACAATTTGGTATTCCAGAAATTGTTGCTACTTATAATAATCCAGATATTTCATTATATGAAGTGTCTAAAGAATTCTTAACAGAAGAAAAATTAGAATGTTTATATGAAAAAGGTAAAAAAGAATTCCAAAAAGAATTAGATAATTTAGATAAAGAAACTGTAGAATTTTTTAGAGAAAAATGATTATTAGAATGAATGTCAGAACAATGAATAAAAGATGCTTGTAGTTTGGAAGAATGACAATCAAGTGTAGATGAAGGTTCAGTTTGAGCTTTGGTTTACAAAAGAGTAAAAGAAGTAATGAGAAAAAATGTTATTTCAAAAAGTAAAAGACTTGATGGTAGAAAACTAGACGAAGTGAGAGAAGTGATTTGAGAAACAGGATTATTACCTAGAACACATTGATCAGCATTATTTCAAAGAGGTATGACTCAAGCTTTATCTATAGTAACTCTTTGAGGACCTGATGATGCACTTACTTTGGAATGAATGATGCCAGAATCTTCAAAGAGATATTTCCATCAATACAATTTCCCACCTTATTCAGTATGAGAAGTGAGAATGATGAGATGAGTAGGTAGAAGAGAAATAGGACACTGAGCATTAGCTGAAAGAGCATTGATTCCTGTATTACCAGATCTAATAGATTTCCCATATACTATGAGAGTAGTATCAGAGATAACTACTTGTAATGGTTCTTCATCTATGGCTTCTGTATGTGGTTCTACTATGAGTCTTATGCATGCATGAGTACCTATAAAAGCTCCTGTAGCATGAGTAGCTATGTGAATGATATATGATGATAAAACAGGTGATTATAAAATATTATCAGATATACAAGCACAAGAAGATTTCTTGTGAGATATGGATTTCAAATTAGCAAGAACATCAAAATGAATTACAGCTATGCAATTAGATGTAAAAATCAAATGATTAAAAATGCAAGTATTTAAAGATGCATTTACACAATGAAAAGATGCAACTGATTATATATTATCAAAAATGCTTGAAGTTCAACCAATTGTGAATCCAAATCTATCTCCTTATGCTCCATTAATTATGACAATGAGTATACCAGTAGATAAAATAAGAGCAGTTATAGGTAAATGATGAGAAAATGTTCAAAGATTAGAAGCAGAATACAATGTAAAAATATCTATAGCAGATGATGGAATAACTACTATTACAGCAAGAACTCAAGAATGAGGTCAAAAAGCTATATGAGAAATAAATGAAATGTTATGGATTCCAGAAATAGGTTATAAATCAACTTGAAAAGTAGTTAAAATAATTGATGGTACATGAGCTATAGTAGAATTCAGATGACAATCATGAATGATACATATTTCTAAATTATCAGCAGAAAGAGTAATGAAAGTAGAAGATGTAGTTAAATTATGAGATATAGTTGAATTTGAAATCATTCAAGTAGATACTGCTAAATGAAAAATAGGTTTAAAAAGAAAATTTGATGAAATAGTTAAAAAAGTAGAAGTAGTAAAAAAAGCTGATACAATTATAGTTGATACATCATCAAATATAAACAAAGAAGAAAATATTATTGATAATTTATAATATGTATAATAGTATAGAAGAAAGCAAATGAGTAGATTTAATAGAGTATTTTTGATTTATTAGACCATCTATTAAGTTTTTAACTCAATCAAAGAATGTAATAGAGCTTAATAATTTATTAGAGTGATTTTTCATTAAGATAGAGGAAAATTATGATGATAAACAAATAGTAAAATTATCATTGAAAATATCAAAAAGTAATATAGATGATAAGATAAAGATTAGAATATTAACACAGTTGAATATTATTATGTATAATATTTATCATAATAATGTATTAAAACAAGAGTTAGAAGAAGTAAGAAATGCTGTTCAATGATTACTTTAATTTATAAAATATAAATGGTATAATATGCAAGAAAATATTATAGTTGTAGATCAATTTGATAATCAGATTTCTGAGTGAGAAAAAATGGATGTTCATAGAAAAGCTCTATTGCATAGAGCTTTTTCTATCCTAGTATTCAACTCAAAATGAGAACTTATGTTACAACAAAGAGATTTATGAAAATATCATTCAGGATGAAAATGGACAAATACTTGTTGTAGTCATCCTAGAGTTTGAGAAACATTAGAAAATGCTATTCATAGAAGATTAGTTGAAGAAATGTGATTTGATACTAATTTAACTAAAAAAACAGAATTTATTTATAAAGTTGAATTGGATAATGAATTAACTGAGCATGAATATTTACATATTTATACATGAATTTATAATGAAGTACCAAATTTAAATAGTGAAGAAGCAATGGATTGGAAATGGATATCAATAGATGATTTGAAATCAGATATACAAAAAAATCCTGACAATTATACTAAATGGTTTTATATAATAGTTAGAGATTATTTTGACAGAGTATTTAAATAAAAAATAACCCATCCTTGTCCACAGGATACCTCCCTACGGGCATAAATTCTCCAGCTAAAGCTGGGGTAGGCTACAAATTAAATAATGTAGCCCCTTGCCCTTATATAAGGGAAAGAATTCAGGATAGGGTTATTTTTATTTTTCTAATCTATATCATTTATTTACTATAGTTTTAAGATTGAAATTTTCTCATAATTTTTTTCTTACATTAGAAACTGTAACATTTATATTATTATCAGATACTTTTAATAAATCATGTTCTCACCATACTGAATTTATTAGTTTTTCTTTTGTGATTAATATTCATATATTTAGTAAAAATAATTCTGCTAACATTTGTTCGCGAGGAGTCATTTCAATTTTTACTCAATTTTTTAGAATTTCATTATTTTTTAAATCTAATACTATATCTTTATAGATTTTTCTAGAACTTCATGTTACTTTATAACTTCTTCTTAGTAATGCTCTTATTCTTGCTATTAATTCTTCAGCAGAAAAAGGTTTTGCTAAATAATCATCAGCTCATATTTCTAGTCAATATACTTTTTTTTCAGTATCATTGTATCCAGAAGTAATAATAATAGGAGAGATACTATTTTTTGTCTCTCTTAAAAATTTGATTATATCAAATCAACTTCAGTCTCTTAGAGATATATCAACTACATATAAGTCAGATTCTATAAATGTTTCATTCATGAAATCATTATAACTGTTTAATATCCTAGTATTAAATCAATTTTTAATAAGTTTTTTAGAAATATTATTAGATAATACTTTTTCATCTTCTATAATGGTTATATACATATTTATATTTGAGAGTTACATTGTAATATTTTAATATTCTCTTCTTTATTACTGAAAAATCATTGAAAATATTTTATTCATAAAATATTTTTAGCAAAATTCAGCATATCCATGTCTTCTATCCATTCAGCTACAATTTTTATTCATTTTTTTGATATTTTAGACAAAACTTCTTTTAAATCATTAAATCATTTTCAGAATATTCCATAAGCTGTTTTGTAAATACTATAAAATGATTGTAACATTTTTCAATCAATTTTTATCATATCCAAATTATTTCAAGCAAAATTTAGATTTTTTAATACATCTTCTAGAGGTACTTTCTCAGAAAGTATATCATCCAATGCTATATTGAATCCAAGATTTTTTAATCTTGTTATTTTTTGTTTAAATTCTGTAGTATTTGGTAATTTTTCATTTTCTAGTATTTCAAATATAATCTTTTGTTTAGATAAATCAATATTATATTTATCTTTTAAAAATTTTATGATTTTGAAAAAATTTTCATTTTCAATATCTTTTACTTCTACATTTAATGAAATTTCTCAATTTATTTTTCATTCACTTATATCTTTGAAAACTTTTTCAATTATATTATAAAATACATATATTCATTTTCAAAGATTATTGTGAATTTCTAAATAATCAATATGATTAAATCATTTTATTCATCAAATTCTTAATAATGCTTCGCTGAATTCTGTATTTCATTTATCATTTAATATTCTTTGATAATTTACTCATAATTCAGAATTTGTATAAATAGTATTGAAAAAATCATTAATATATTTTGTATAATTGTGTTTTAATTTGATAGTGTTATATTCTAAATTGAAAAGTTCATAATATGAATTTTTGTACTCACTAAACAAATCAGGAAATTTTTTTACATAGTTTCTTATCATCAATATGTTATTTTTTATTAAAGGATTTTTTATTTCATTGAATTTTAAAATATTATCAGAACTATTTTTTGTACTTTCAATTGTTGCATCAACTAATGAATTTACAGATTGTGTAAAGGTAGTTCAAGTATTATTTAATTCCAATGAATTAGAAAATGTTATTTTTGCAGCCATTTTTTTTTATTTATAAAATATAATATGAATGCATTATATAACAAGGACCTTAATACAACCTTAAAATTTCGACATAAAATTTTATACAAAAAAATAGAATAATTGGCTTAAAATAAGTTAAAACATCACTTTATACTAAAAATTAAAATTTTTATTTTTTATTTTTTTCCTAATATTTTATTTTTTTGTGTAATTTTGTTACATAAATGTTACTTTTTATTGACATAATAATAATACATTATTTTATAATAATTTATTATGTCGAAATTGAATTTGCATATAGAGTCTGTTGATCCTAAGAGTTTATGAGAAAATGAGTTAAGAAAAATTGTAATGGTAGAGAAAGATATGTGGGCATATTGATTATGAGAATATGTAAAGTGCAAATGATGCGGTCTTATTCATTCAAAGAATGATGTGTTTTGACATTTACTCTTGGATTTGAGAATGGAAAGTGTTACGAAATTAGAAGAAATAATTTCTTGAGATTCTATTAAGTGTAATAACTGTAATTCTGATACAGATTTTATATATGATGAAAACTCTAATATTGAAAATTTGAAAGAAAGATTATATAATAGTAAGGAATCATTTATATCAATATCAAAAAATTCAGAAAATTGAGAAATTTTGTGATTTATGGATTGATATATTGAAGAGTTCATTACTATATATAGAAGAGAACTTTCTCAGTATTATAGAGAAGATATTAACGAGATGATAAAAGACCGTATTATAAAAAAAATATGAATAACAATTCCTAATGATATATTATCATTTTCATCTATGGGAACATTAGAAAAATATAGAAGCTTTTATATAGTATTTGAAATGATAAAGACTTTTTTTAACTCAGTTCCAGATAATTATAATAATATTATGTGAGTTACAGAATTAGATACTTGAAGTAATTTGCATTGATTTCATCATTCTATGGGAATAGTGAATTTAGAATTAATAAATGATGAAGAAATTAGAAAATATAGAATTAATAGATCAGATAAATGTAATAGTGATTTATATATCCAAGAGAATGTAGTAATAAAATACAAGGAATCTTATAATTTATGAGTTAGACAATTTGTAAAAAAATTTAGACATTTACTTAATGAAGTTATTGTTGCATAAAATAAAAAAATAATATATACTTTGAATATATTATTTTTTTATTTATTATCATGAGTATTTACTTATTTTTATATTTAATAGTTATTATATTTTCGATATATGTCGGTAATTTATTTATAAAAAAGTACAATAATGCTTCTTGATATTTTTTCATGTCATTTAATCTATCATTAGGTGCTTGGTTTTTATTATATTTTATGTCTTATTTTACAACTACAGATTTAGATATATTAGTATTATATATTAAATTCATGTATTTATTCTCAATTATTTGAATTTATAGTCTTTTATTATTTATATATAATTTTGATATAAAACGTAAATCTAATTTAACTAAAAGTAGATTATTAAGTAATAATAGTATTGTTTTAGCCTTTATTTGTATAGTATTATATTATTTATATATTTATACTCCATATATTATTAGTAATCTGGAATATTTAAGTAATAGAAATGATTATTATGAATCATATTGAAAATTATTTTTTATTCATACATGATTAAATTTTTTATCTGTACCTTTATTTATAATTATCACTCATTTTAAATATAAAAAATTAAATATTATCAATAAAATCAGGCTAAAATATATACTTTTTTGAGCATTTCTATTTATATTCTTTTGAATTGTTTTTCAACTTATTTTACCAATATATTGAATATTTTTATTTGAGAAAGAGATTATACTGTTTATTCTACCTTTTTTATTATTTACTTGGTATTCTATAACTAGATATCATTTTACTGATATATCTTACAGATATAAACAAATTTATACATTTTTATTATCAGTTGCTTCAACTTTTATTGTATTTTACTTTATTAAAAAATTTTCATTATCATTACCTGATACTTTTTTAGATTATTGGTGAATTCATGATAATTTTACTTATATAGATATAATTATTTGAATTTTAATTTATAATTTATTTCATAAATTTTATTATTATTTAATACCTTGAAATGCAGAATATATTAATTTTATAAATGTATTAAATACTTGGAAAGAAAATATACCATTTATAACAAATGTAAATGATTTAAATAAATATTTAATAATAGAATCAAAAAAGAGATTTGCAATAAAACATTTTGAATTAATATTATTTACCAATGATAATTCTCATAATGAATTATATAATTTTTTTTCCAAAGACATTAAAAATGATATATTTATTAATGATATAGTTTTTATAGAAGAAAATAAAAAAAGGTATGATTTAGAAAAAATTAAAAATAGTATTAATAAAGATGTATACATTATATTTCCAATTATAGATAGTAAAAAAGTATTAATTTGATTGTTAGAAATATGAAAAAAACCATATAATGAAAATTTTTATACAGAAGAAATTCGTATCATTAAGGATTTCGTTAAATTCTTAGTTTGACATATAAAATATATGGAAATATATTCAGAGATAAATTATCTAAATCTAAATCTAGACAAAGAAGTAGATAAAAAAACAATGGAATATAATAATTTAATAAATCAGCAAAAAGAATTTATATCTATGGCTTCTCATGAGATAAAAACTCCTGTTACAGCTTCATATATGCAAATAGAAAGTATTATGGATGATGTAGTAACTTGAGAATATGATCAAAAATATTTAGAAGTAGAATTAAATATATTAAAAGAACAAATATATAAAGTAGTAGATTTGGTCAAAAATATATTTACTGTACAACAATTTGAAATAAAAGATATATGATTGTATATTGAAACTCGCATTCTAAAAACTTTCACAAAACTATAATTGAATAATCTTTAATCTAAGCCATAAACAAGACTTCAAGTAAACACAAAAAAACACGATTTTTTCGTGTTTTTTTGTTGAACTTTTTTGTCAAAAAAACTTGACAA
>JAUXPL010000020.1 GCA_030683605.1 Candidatus Altimarinota bacterium | reverse complement strand
ATTTAAAGGAAAAAAGAAATATAAAAAATGATAATTTTTATATTTCTTTTGAGTGATTAAAGTTATTTCTTGAAATGACTTTATTTAGTGGTAATTTCTCTTTTAAAAGTTTATATTTTTCATTCTCCATAAAGTCTTCTTCTTGTCTCAATAAGCCTATTATCTTAACTTAGTTTGGTGAAAGTTTTAAGAATGCGAGTTGTATATATTTACTATGATGAAGATATAAAAATCTAGAAGAATTATCAATCGAAAATTTTAATAATAATTCATTATTAAGAGAAAAATATGAGAATTTAAAAGATTATACAGATAAGCTACACTTGAGGGATAAATTGAGTTGTAATATTGATTTAGCTACTGGTACTTGAAAATCATTTGTAATTTACTGAGTTGCTCAGATTATGCTATGTGAATGAAAAATAGATAAAGTATTATTTTTATGTCCTTCAAATACTATTCAAGATTGACTTACAAAAAAATTTAAAGATTTAGCATCTAGAAAAGACTTAAAGGAATTATTACCTAGTGATAGTAATTATAAGAATCCTAGAATTATTCAAGCAGTACAAACAATAGAGTCTTGAGATATTTGTATAGAAAATATACATAGTACATATAAAAATACAAAATCTGCAATATGAGATAGTATATTATGAGTATGAGAAAGAGTTTTAGTATTAAATGATGAATCTCATCATATTTATTCTAAGCCTAATGCAGAAAACAAAAATCTAAAAAAATGGCATGAATTTTTGGAAGATAAAGATTTTAATTTCAAATATATAGTATGATTTACCTGAACTGCTTATACAGATGATGAATATTTCAGAGATGTTATTTATAGATATTGAGTTTTAGAATGAATAGAACACAAGTTTATTAAGGATGTAAGATATATAAAAGATACAGAGGTAAGTATAGATACTGAAACAAGAAAACAAATTATACTACAAATACATAATGAAAATAAAAGTAAATATTACAAAATCAAACCTATAACAATATTTATCTCAAAAGATATTAATAATTGTGAAATTGATAGAAGAAATCTAATTGATTATTTGGTACAAAATGATAATATTTCAAAAGAAGATGCAGAGAAAAAAGTATTGATTGTTACTTCATCACAAAAGCATACAGATAATTTAGAAATATTAAAGACTGTTAATGAAGTTTCAAATCCTGTTGAGTGGATTTGTAGTGTTGCTATGCTTACAGAGTGATGGGATGTTCCAAATGTTTTTCAAATTGTTCCATCAGAAGAAAGGGCTTTTAATTCAAAACTTTTGATATCACAAGTTATTTGAAGATGACTTAGAATTCCAGAAGAATATAAGTGAGAAAAATTATCAGTTACAGTTTTAAATCATACTAGATTTAGTGAAAATATTCTTCATTTAGTTGATGAGATATTAGAAAGAGAAGATAAAATTTATAGTTATCCAGTAGTAAAAGAAAAAGATTATAGTTTCCCCGTATATAATCTAGAATATGATAGAAACCCAATAGTAATAAATAAAGATGAATATCAAAAGAAAGACTTCAAAAAACTAAAAACAGAGTGAATAACATTATTTTCTGATTTTATAGATAAAGAGATAGATATAATATTTGAATCATTATGATGAGATGAAGATACTGAAACTATTAATATTCATAAAAAATCTATTAATATTGATGATTTAGCTAGAGAAATAAAGCAAAAAATAAATGCTTGGTGTATCGAACTAGAAGCAAAATGAGTTAGTACAGATGATTTAGATGATTTTGACGATGAAACAATAACAAATATTATAAATTTATCATTAAAAAAATCATGAAATGAAAATCTTACTCCAGAATTAGCAACTAGAATTATGATGTGATTTTGAACTATAAAAAGATTTTGAAATAAAAATGTAAGATATAGAAATGATCCAATTGATATTATACAACTTAATATATTTGATGTTTGAAAAAGTGGTTTAAGTTTATCAAGTATAAAAAATAGTAAATGATATATTTTTTATGATGAAAATAGTTTTAAATTAAGTGAAGAAAAAGATGTAGAGAGTTTAAAAATATTAGATGATGAAGCATGAAAAAAATATTTTAGAGAAGTTAGAAATTCATATTTATTTAAAACTCCATTTAATATAGTTTTTGCATCTAGTACTCCAGAAAATACTTTTATAGATTTACTTGTAAAAGAAGAAAACAATGAAATAATTGATTGATTTTTTAAATCAAAAGATAGATGATTTTATGATTTTAGTTATACATGGAGAAAATGAGAACATCCAAAAATAGATAATTTTAACCCAGATTTTTTTATAAAATCATGAGATAATATATTAGTGGTTGAGATTAAATGAAATGAATCATGAAAGGATTATTCAACTGATTTTATTAAAAATAAAGCAAAATATTTTCAAGCTCGTGAACATTTTGAAAAGTTGAATAATTTATTGTCTGAAAAATGAATAAATCAAAAATACTATTTTCATTTTTGCTGACCTTCTGATTATAAGACATTATTAAGAGTTTTAAAAAGCTGAAATATAGAATTTTTTAAGTCAAAAATAGAAGATGCTTTTGAAATGAGTAAAACAAATGATGAAGAATTAAAATCATTAAAGGATAATAATTTAAAATGATTAGAAGTATTTGATAATAAAAAATTAATAGATTTATTTAGAAATAAGTGGGTTTTATTAGAAGAACAATCAAAGATATTTTTAACAACTGCTGAAAAGAGTTATTTTGATAACAAAGAAAATAATCTTTTTAGTTACCCATGATTAGAGCTTATAAAAACATTTGAATTTGAGTTAAAAAATAAAATTTTTGACAAAATTAGAGAAGATGAAGATGTATCTTTACAAATAATTGAAGAAGAACAAAGTAAATCTCAATCAAAAAAACAAGTAATTGATTATTTTAATCTTGCAAATAATTTCTTGGATTTATGAAATATGGAAATGTTATTAAAATTTAATAACTCACTAAAAAATTATATAAAAAATAATTTTGCTATTTCTAGTTTTTTATTAAATACAAATTCATATAATTGGAATATAGTAAGTAACGAAGAATATGAAAAAATAACTGATGATTTTTATAATGATTTACCTAATGTAATAGCTTTACTTAGATTAAAATATAGAAATGAGAATACTCATTGAGAAAAAATAATGAATATTGAAGAATTTGAAGAATTAAGAGATTTGTTATTGTATTGAAAATGAATATTATTAAAATTAGTTAGTTAATTAAAATAAAAAAAGTCCCTTCATACACATTGGACTTTATTCGACTTGATTTTTATATAAAAAGTATATAATATAATAAATTAGTAAATAATAATTAAAATATATGACAACAATTACTTTAAATAAAAATACTAAAAGTAAAATTTTTATTGTTAAGAAAACTTTTGAAACAAAGAAAAATTTAAGTGATTATAATAAATATATAATCAAATCATGAAAAAAAGAAACTGAAAACATATCAGAAAATATAGATAATATTTTATATAAATAATATGTATATAATAGATTTTTGTATGAATGTATAGGACAAACTTAATATTTTATATAAATAATATGTATATAATAGATAGTAGTGTTTGGGTATCGTTATTTTTAGATTTTGATATTAATCATATAGAAAGTAAGCAAATATTTGAAAAATTATGAAATTCAAAAATTGTTTTGCCATATTGTGTTATTAATGAAGTTTCATCAGTATTAACTTATAAATGAAGTAAAGATATATCTAATAATTTTTTAAGATTTATAAAAAATAATAATGATATCTTTATAGAAAATGATAATATATTTGAAGAAATAGATTTTTTTATAGAAAATAATTCAAAGGTATCGTTTACAGATTTAGCTGTTATAAAAATTGCAAAAGATTATTTACTAGATTTAATAACTTTTGATAAACAAATGGCTAATATATACAAAAGGATGAAATAATGTCTAGTTAAATTAACTAAAAACACTACAAAAATTGTAGTGTTTTTTCGACTTGATTTTTATATAAAAAGTATATAATATAAGAAATTAGTAAATAATAATTAAAAACTATGACAACAATAAATCTAGAAGTAAATGTATCTAATGAAAAATTGATAAAAAAAGCAGATAAAACAAAATTATCATTTTTAGTGTCAAGAGTTTTTGATGAATATATAGAGGAATTACAAGATAAAGAATTATCTAAACAAATAAAAAATTCAAAAAAATTGGATGTTTTATTAAGTAATATAAATATTTAATATGTTATTTATAATAAAAGAGCATTTTGAAAAGCAATTAAAAAATCTTTCAAAAAAATATAAATTAATACTTGATGATTTTGAAAATTTTCAGTTAAATTTTAATATACTAGAATGAAAGCATTTATGAAAATGAATCTATAAATTTAGAATGAAAAATTCTTCTATTCCCGTATGAAAAAGTGGATGATTTAGAATTATTTTGTTTTTGAAAGTTGAAGAAAACAAAGTTATGCCATTTATTATTTATTCTAAAACTGATATAGAAGCAATAAATATAAATGATATAATTTCAGAATTAGAAAAATATATATAAAATATAATGTAGAAAATATGACACATTATATTTAGAAATACCTACAGAATTAAATATTCAAACCTACTCATGAAAATATACATTAAAACACCATTTTTCAATTCATCTAAATATATGCCTCATTTAGTTGAACATATAGCAAATAATAGTATCAATTTAGATAAATTTGATTATTTAAATTTCATACATAATTCAGTTTTAACGACTTTTTCAACTTATACTTTATTAGATTTGCCTGATTATTATGATATAGACAAATATTTGGAAAAGATATTTAGTGAATTGGATGAAAAATTAATAAAATCAGAAAAAAAAGTATTAAAAGAAGAATTAAAAAAAACAAATTATAACTATATTTTATTTGAAAAAATTTGAAAAAAAATATATTGAAAATTTTTTAATAATAATTGAATTTCAAAAGTAACAACTCAAGAAGTGAAAGATTATCATAAAAAATATTATAATAAATCTAATATAATTATTTGTGATGAAGATTTCAATATTATTAATTCAAGCTATGTATTTAATAATGAAAGACAAAATATTAAATTAGAAAAAAATAGATTTAAACTAAAAATTAATTGATACAATAATTATGTTATAGCTGATTATTATAATAATTGGCAGGAATATTATCTATTCTTTTTTTTAGAAGAGTTATTTAATAGTTATTTTGAATATAATTATAGATTTTTAAAAAGAGAATATTATTATTCACAAGAAGCATATTTTTTTAGAACTGATGAATTGAATTTTTTTGTTATTTCATGAGTTTTTGATATAGATTTTGACAGAGAGTTTTTTGATAAATTCAAAGAAATATTTATCAAAATTGTTTTTTTTACTTATTGATGAAAGTGAAAAATTTTAAATAAATTATTTTTATGAGTTGATATTTCTGATACACAAATATTGGATTATATTAACAGTATAGATTATAATAATATTAAAGAATTTTTGTGAGAAAGAAAAGATTATAATTAAAATATTTTACATAAAACAAATCCCCCTGTCCTTAGGACATCCCCCTTAGTAAGGGGGACTTTTTTGTTTACTCTTTTTCTACCCCTACCCCCCTGCGGGGTACATCCCCTGGTAGGGGCAGAAAAACTAAAAAATATTTACCAAAATTTAAAAAATAAATATACTAAAAACGAATTTTAAAAACTAAAAAACAAGCTCATGAAAAAATTTTTAGAAAAGAATTATAAAATAATAACTGGAATATTATTGCTTATTTGAATGATTTTGATTGTGAAACTGTTTCTAGTATGATTTCATACTGGATGATGTGGA
>JAUXPL010000048.1 GCA_030683605.1 Candidatus Altimarinota bacterium | reverse complement strand
CTCACTAAAAAGTAAAGAAAAAAATAGTAAAAAGTTTAAAATAAACTTTTTACTATTTTTTAATACTTAATTTTAGCCTATATTAAGCATAAAACTTACTATTTTTTCTTTAGCTTTTTTCTCGTTGGAACGAAAAGAGCCGTTTTTACTTTACTTTTTTTATAATATCATATAATAGTTAAGATTAATTTTTGATATAATATTTATGAGACATTTAGTATTTAGACTTTTTTTAATAGTTATTTTTTGAATAGGATTATTCTCTTATGTTTTTCCTTGGTCTAATTACGGTATTAATATACCATTTACATGAAGAGATTATAAGTTGTGATTAGATTTACAATGATGAATAGAGCTTGATTACAAAATTGATTTGGAAGAAGCAAAAAAAGATGTAGATTATACAAAAGAAAAAGAAACACAAATAGTAGAATGATTGAAATCTATTATTGATAAAAGAGTTGCTACTCTTAATATAAATGATTCTGTTATTAGTTCTGCTAATTATGGCTGAGAACAACATATCATAGTTCAAATTCCATTGAAATGAAATAATACATTAGAAAATAGTAAAAATATAGAAAAAGCTAAGGATGCTATCTGAAAAGTTGTTAAAATTGAATTTAAAGAACAGAGAAGTGAAATTACAGAACAAGATTTATTAGATAGAAAAAAAATGGCTGAATCTGCTATTTTAGAAATAGCTAATACAAAAAATTTTAAAGAAGTATCTGATAAATATAAATTGAACTATGAAAATATAATAATTTGAGAAGTAGAAAAAATAACTGAGTTATATGAGATAAAAGATATTAAATATAATACTATTATTGAAACTACTGACCTAAGTTCAAAAGATGAATGATATTTAATTGTATCAGAAATTGTTAATGAAAAATATAATTTTTTATTTATTTCAAAAACTCCTTCTGCATGGATTTCTGCTAAAGATTCAAAATGAAGAATTCTAAATGATAAGTATTTTATAAAATCTTCTGTTCAATTTAATGAAGCTTTCACTCCAATGGTTGAATTAACATTTAATAATGAGTGAGCAAAAATATTTTGAGAATTATCTACTAGGTTAGTTGGTCAACAGATGGCAATATTTGTATGATGAGAATTATTGACTGCTCCAAATATTAATGAACCAATATTAGGTTGAAAAGCAGTAATTACTTGAAATTATACTCCTGAGTCAGCTAGGGCATTATCTCAAGATATAAATACATGAGTTGTTCCTGCTCCTATATATTTAACATCAGAAAAAACTATTGATTCTAGACTATGAGCTGAATCATTGGAAAAAATGGCTTTTGCATGAATTACAGGTTTTTTATTAATTTTAGTATTTTTAGTTTTTGTTTATAGATTATCAGGATTAATGTCTGCTATTGCTTTATTGATATATATATTGTTGGTTTTAGCTATTGTTAAATCTTTAGGTATTGTATTAACTTTAGCTTCAGTTGCTTGACTTATATTATCGGTTTGAATGGCTATTGATGCAAATATATTAATATTTGAAAGATTAAAAGATGAGTTAAGAAATTGAAAAAGTATAACAGAATCTATAAATATATGATTTAAATGATCTTGGTCTGCTATTTGGGATTCAAATATTACTTGATTATTAGTAGCACTTATTTTGTTCATATTTGGTATAAATATGATAAAATGATTTTGATTAATGTTAGCTATTTGATTACTTGTTTCTTTATTTTCAGTTATGTGGATAAGTAGAGTATTAATAGATTTGTTATCAAAAACTATAAAATCAGAAAAAAACTTTGTATGATTTAAAAAATAATAATTAGGTTATGTCAACGAAAAAACATCTTAAAATTAGATGTTTTTTTTTGTATTTTTAATATTTATTTATATAATCAATTTAAGTTTTAAATTATTAAATATATAATATGTTTACAAAAATATCTATTAAAAAACTATTTGTTTTTGTTTTATTAATATTTATATGATTATTATTATTTTTTTATTTAAATTTACCTCAAAAAGAACCAATTGTTATTGATTCACAGGTAAATATTCATAATTGAATAGATATATCAAAAATATTGACAGAGGATAATTATAAAAAAATAGGAATAAATCCAGATAAATATAATACATTTGAAGCATTTCTACAAGATTTCAAAACTTTTACTTGAGTGTTAGTAGATCCTATTACTGAAAAATTTGTTATATGATTGAATATAAACAGTAAAGATTTATTATTTATACCATTTGATTTTAAAAATTATAAATATAATTTTGATGATATTACAAATAAAAATTTGGCAATTTTGGATATTTATAAAGCTTATAAAGATTGAAAAATATATTGATGAATTGATTCTAAATATTGAAACAAAATATTATTTGAAAATGACTTTGTACATCCAGCAACAGATGAATTAAATAAAATATTTACTGTTAATGTTTTTGATGAAAATAATAATGTATATGATAAAATTAAATTATTGGAGGTATCAGATAATATTTGAATTTCTAATATGGAATTATTAGCTTATCTATATGATTTAACATGAGAATATAATAAATGAATAGAAACAAGAAAAAATATTTGTAAAAAATATAATCAGAAATGTGATACTGACATAGATGTGAAAATTTATTGAAATGTAGTTTGACAAGATTGAATACCAATCAAGTGAGTAAAAATAGAATTGCTCAACAATAATACTATAAATACAAAAACTGATAATGAATGAAATTTTACTTTGAATTTTAAAAATTCATCATTCTCACATTTAAGATTAAAATCTTCATTAGAATGATTTTCGGATTGATTTTCTACTATTAGTTTAAATAATACTTTTTCTAAAAATATTGACTTTGAAATAAAATTTGATTTATTTAAATCAAATAATTATTTTTCAATAAACAAAAATAATAAGTCAAAATTTATAAAATGAAAATATTATATAATAGAGTCTGATAATTCTAAATATTTTATACCAATTAAATGATTGTATTATCAAGATTGAACAAATTTTGTTTGAGATAATATAAATGTATATACATATTTATTTAAAAAATCATCTAATATGGATTCATTATTAGAAAATGATACTTTTGAGCCTGTATATTGATATGTAGGAAATATTATGAAAACATTTGGTATGCCTTATATTCAATTTATAGATAAAGATTCTTGAAGAGAATTATTTGTTAAGTCATCAGATCCAATGATATTACAAGATCAAGTATATCATATGAAAGAATTATATGAAAACTATGATAAAATTTATGAGGAATTGACAAAGGAGGATATGGAGTTTTTAGTTAAAAAATCTGAAGAATTATGATGATATCCAATAGATTTTGAATTCATAATTCAGAATGAAATACTTAGATGGCCAGCTCGGTGGTCACTTGATAGAATTACTGGTATATGGCATAATGTATGAGTAAAAGTAATCAGTGTAGATTGATTAGTAGAGTTACCATTTTATCATATTGATGATAAACAATAATAATTTATTTATTTTTTAATTATATATTTTATGAATACTAATATTTTTGTTACTAATAAATCAAAATGTTTATTATTAGTTTTATCTTTTTCTATATTTGTTTCTGTTATATTTTATTATTGAAAAATAGATATATTATGAGTAAATGCTAATCCTGATTATATATGTGTAAAAGCCCTTACTGATCAACCTTGTATTGCAACTAATTATCCTGCATCTTGTAGTGCTTGGGGGATTAATTGAAAAAGAACTTGTCCTTGAAAGAAGGCAACAGAAGTACGTTATCTTTTAAGACGTACTAGTTGTGAATCTTGATATACAAGATATTCTCGTAGTGAGTCTGATTGATCAAGTTGAAGACAAACAGCAGATTATGTTTCTAAATCAGTTGATTGTTCTATAACTGAAGAAGATATAGTTCCACCTGAATGAAAAATTCAATAAATTCTTTATAATACATAACAATAAAATATGATTAAAAAAATTGTATTAATATTAATTCTGATTTTTTATTCTTCAGATTTTGTAAGTGCAGCAAATGATTATTATTATAATTATGTGTGTGATAATTCTACATGTCATAATACTAAAAATGATATTGTATCTGACAAGTATTACATATTTCCTGCTGAAAAGATAAAAGTTGATAATTTTTCTGATTATATAATACAAAAATTATTATCTTATTCTGACTATTATTGAAATACAAAATTTGATTTAATTTGATATTGTGAGTGAGATTGTAATGATTTATATAATAAAAAGTTATCATTATCAGAGTTATTAGCTATTAAATCTGAATTCAAAATATGAAAAAAAGGCTTTTGGTGGTTCTCTGATAATGAAATTATTGCTACTTATGATTCTTGAACAGATTATTTATTAACTAATTTTACTGGTGTAATTAATAGTTTGCATGATTGATTTCCTAATTGAGATTTAAAACCTTATTTAAGTGATATTTTAAATAATATATTATCTTACTCTAATAATACAAACAATTTTAATATTAAAAATGTTTGTGATAAATTTCTTTGTACTAAATCTAGTAAAAAAAATATAAATTTTAGTGATGATAAAACTTATTATTTTGTAAGCTGATTAATTAAACAAAGTACTTTTTTTAAAGAGGATACTTTTAAAGTATCAAATGATTATAATATATCAAGTATAAATATTAAAGCTTGAGAATATGTAAATTTTAATTTTTGATTTGAAGATTATTTAAATCAGTTTTGAAATCTTACAGAGTATGAATATAAAATATATTACAATTATGAGTGAGATTGAATTCCTACTAATGATGATTTATTTTTAACTGAAAAATTTAAAATTAATTGAAGTGATTTTAGTATAATTTCTGATAATAAAAATGCAGATTCTTTATATAAATTAGATATAATTGATGAGCATGATAAAAAAATTAGGCTATGAATTAAAGAATGAATTAGACTATCAAAAGCTTGAAAAGTTAATTTTTACTTATCTGTAGAAAATAAAACTTCAAATGATAAATTTGATATTAAATTGGTTAATAAAATTCCATTAAATGTATTACCTAATGATGATGTTAAATCATCTCAATCTGTTATAACATCAGCTTTTAGTAAAGAATTAAATACATCATGATTTAATCAAGACTCTCCTTTTGAAGTAGAGCTGAGTTTGTATGATTGATTTTGAAACATACATTTTGATGAAATTATTGGTTATGATATTTTATTATCAGATGGTAGTTCAAGCGATATTCAGTTAGCTGTATGAGATTGATTATTTTCAGATAAAATAACATGATTAAAAACTAATAATAATAAAGTTAAATTCAAATTTAGAGTTAGGGAACCATGATATCATGTATTAAATTGATTTGATATAACAGTTAAAACAAAGTCAGATATAAATAATTATAATATTCCATATACTTATAATACAATTAAAAATGTAGTTCCATCAAATTTGTTTGATTGAGATCAAAAAATGAGTATTAGAATTAAGCAACCAGTACAGTCTAATCTAGTTGGTATAAAGTGTTGAAAAAGTGTAACAGTAAATTTTGTATGTACTAGTGATAATTTTAGTTGATGTAATATTATTAAAAATACCAAATCTGTTTATGATAAAGAGTCAGACAATGGTAAAAAATGATCATTAACTATTCAAGATAATGCATTTAATACTAAAGAGTATTTATATACAATTAATCATGTTGATACAACTGCACCAATTATTACTCTTACTAAATGACTTAACACACTTTTATCTTCAGATTATACTTATTTAGCAAATGATGATGATTTAAAAATAGATTTTTATGAAAGAACTACAGAGAATTGTAGTCCAGAAGTTAATTATGATATCAAATTAAATTGAAAAGCATTATATAATTGAATTTTAAATTGAGTAAATACGAGTTTTACAGTTAAAGATTTGTTTAAAAAAATATGAACTTATACTTTTAACATTAAAGCAACTGATAAATATTGAAATTCAAATGAAAAAGAAATTAAATTCGTTATTAATCCAGATAAGATTAATGTATTAACATCTACTGTTAGTTTAGTTAATATTCTAGATAAAAATAAAAAGTTTTGAAATAATCATGATATATATAAATATAAATTATCATTAAAAGATAAATTTTTAAATCCAATTTATAATAAAAAATTACTATTTTTAAATACTGATTGTAAAAATATACCTTGAGATTGTAACTGATTATATACCGATTTAGGAAAATGAAAAGATGCATGATTAGAAATATATGATATAAATATACCAACAGATGATAATTGAGAGTATGTATTTGATTTAAAATCATTAGTACCTTGAAAATTTACAGAAGTATTTAAAATAAAATTATATGACTGGAATATAAATTATACAGACAATGTAAATGTAATTAACACATATGATATATGATTTTCAAGTTATGTTAATGAATTTTTAAAGCCTGTTACTTGAACTATGTCTATAGTTGAATGATGAACTATACCTGAGATTTGAAAAAATCAAAAATATAATATATCATTAACTGAAAAATCAGGTAATTTATTATTTTCGGGTGCTAGTATTGATATTAAAGAATCTACTATAGTTCATAAAACAAATTGACATTTTTGGAATAATTTTGTTCTGATAAATAATAATTTTACTGATAAAATTAATACTCCATTGTTTTTTTCATGAAGTATTGATGCAAATGAAAATATTTTATCTTCTACTAGTATATCTACAAAAGATTTAATTATATCTTATAAAATATGATGAGAATTAGTTAAATATTATTTAGATAATTTTTGAATAAGTTGATGTAATGTAAGTACTTTGTGATTAAAAATAATTTGAAATATTCAATGAGATTGAAAATCATCAATAACATGACAAAAGTCAAATTTTTCTGATTTAACAAAATTAGATTTAAGAACAAAAATTAGATCTAATTGATTTAAATTAATAAAATCAATGAATAAATGACAAATTCTTAATTGAATAAAGTATGTTGAATGAGATATAGATATTTCAAGTGATCTACAGTTATCAAAATATGAAACATTGGTAGTTTATAATTGAAATGTAATTATTAGTGGTGATTTGAATACTTTATGAAAAAAACTTTGAATTATAGTATTAAAAGATAAGTATTTAGTTACATCTGATTTTAATGAAAAATGAAATGTTTATGTAAATAAGGATGTAGAAAAAATAAATGCTGTAATATATGCAGATTGATGATTCTTTAGTGCTTATTCAAATTGAGAAAAATACAATGATTTAGAACTTAATAAAATATTAACACTAAATTGAACATTATTTACTAGAAATACTGTTTGATGAGCAGTAAAAGCAAATTTAAGTTATTTACTACCATGATGACAAGCAACTACTAATTATTTTTTAGCAGAAAGATATGATTTAAATTATATCAGAAAGGTAGCAAATCAATGTAACTGAAATGATAATTATTCATTTTTAATAAAATATGATTCAAAAATACAATTAAATCCACCTAAGTGATTTGAAAACTAAAATAAAAACAGTTTAGCTATAATAGCTAAACTGTTTTTATTTTGTATCTTAGATTATCAATATCTCATGCTCATAGTAATAATATTATAGCATTTGTATTATTTTTATCAAATTCTTCAATTAATTTTAAAGTATTTTCTAATCATTTTCAATTAATTTTATCATTATGATTTATTAACTCCACCAATTTTTCTGTATTTATTTTTTCTTTATCTTCTTTAGTATCTCTTGATTCATATATATTAGGAATAATAAGTTTATCTGTTTTTGAGAAGCAATTTTTAAAATCTTCTAATAATTCATATGTTCTAGAATATTGATGTGGTTGAAAAATTGTTAATAATATTTTGTCCATATTGCTATTTTTAATTGATTTTATTGTCAAACTTATTTCAGTAGGATGATGTCCATAATCACTAACTAAAATATTATTATGGACAGTTTTTCATATTATTTCCATTCTTCTCCATACTCAATTATATGATTCTAGACTGTCTATAATTGACTTGTCTAGTATTCATATCATATGTCAAATAACATAAGCTATCCTTGAATCAAACTTAATATGTTCTCAAGGAATTTTTATGTCTACAATTGGATAATTAATTATTTGTCCATCATAAATAAAGTATTCATTAAATACTTCTATATATTTAATGTCATTTCTTTGTCATAATAATTTTTTACAATAGATGTCATTTCAATTTAATATGGCAAATCATCAAGGAATAATATTGTCTAAGTATTGTCTAAAAGCATTTAAATAATTGTCCATATTCTTATAATAATCGACATGATCTAACTCAATATTAGTTATAATTCATACACTTGGTTTATAGTTTAAAAAGCTTCATTTATATTCACATGCTTCAATTATGAAATATTCATCTTCTTGAGTATCTCTTCTATGATAGAAATTTTTATTTCAAAATTCTTTAAGTATAGTTCAAACAATACTTGTGAAATCTATATTAGAATTTTTAAGTACTAAACTAGTCATAGAAGTTGTTGTTGATTTTCAATGAGTTCAAGCTATAGTTATAAGTTTTTTTGTATTTGCTATTTCAGATAATGCCTTTGGATAACTTATAGTTTTAATTCATAATTCTTTTGCTTTAAGTCTTTCTGATTGATTTTCTCATATAGCTTCAGAATATACAACCAAACTAAATTCTTCATTTATATTATTAGGATTTTCTCATATTGTAATATTAATTCATTCATTTTTTAGATTTTCTATAAGTTCTGAACTAGATTTATCACTTCAGTAAACTGTATATGATTGAGATATGTAATATCTAGCTAATGCTGAAATTCAAATTCAGCCAATTCAAATTATGTATACTTTGTATTTTTGCATTATAAATTATTTAGATTATTAAAATATTTGTTATTTATTTGTTAATGTGATATTATATTCATATTATATTATCAATAATTAAATTACAATGAAAGGTTTATATTTTTTCTGATATTATTTAAATTGATTAGAATTTGTTACTTACGTAATAATACCATCAGCAATATTACTAGTAACATTAGTATATATTTATTTTAATTTGAAAATATTTAGATTATCTATGAATTTAAATGATATTTCTAAGCAAAAAATATTGACAGAAATATTTGAGAATGAATATGAACCAAAAAAGATTAATTTAATTATTTTTAATAAATTTGATGAGAATAATGAAAATAAATAATTAATTATATATGTTCATATAATAGATTAAAAGTATTATTGAATATAATATTAGCCAAATCTATTAATTCTTCTTCTTTAAATGTTGATAATACCCAATCAGATACTTCAAATCTATCATTATATCATATTCAAATTTTAATTCTTTTGAAATCATCTCAGAATAATCTAATTATATCTTTTATTCAATTATGTCATCAAGCACTTCATTTATTTCTGTACCTAATTTTTCAGAAATCCATACTTAAATCATCATAAATTACATACATATCTAATTTATCAATTTTGTAATAATCTATTACTTTTTTTAAAGATTCTCAGCTTAAATTCATAAATGTTTGAGGTTTTAATAATAATATTTTTTCTCATTTTATTATTCAAGTAGATATCTCTCATTTAAATTTTGACTCAAATTTAAAATCACTGAACTTTTCTTTATTTTTTAAAAAATCTAGAAATAAAAATCATACATTATGTTTTGTTTTAATATATTTATCTCAAGGATTTCATAATCATACTACTAATTTCATTTTATAAACTTAATTTTAAATATTAACTTTATTATAAATAAAAATAATTAAAAATAAACTTTTATTTTTAATTATTTTTGACTTTTTAAATTATAAATATATTATACATTATATATATAATAAGTAAATATTATGATACCAGAATTAAGAACATTATGAGAAGTATTTCAAAATAAAAAAATTGATTTATTGAATTGATGACAGCGTCAATATTTCGTATCAGAGCAAATAGATTTAATTTTGAGTTGATGAGTTATTGATTATGACACTAGAGTATCAGAGTCAGAAATAATTAATAATTGATCAAATATTTCTTATGAGGATATGCTTAAATATCTTTGAATAAATGTATTGCAATTAGAAGGGAAAAATATAGTTGATATATGATGATGATTTTCTATAATTCCATTTTTGTTTAATTGAATGAAGTGAAATATCTCAATAGTAGATCCAATTTTTAAAAATGATATATTGAAACATTTAAATAGTAACAAAAAGCAAATTAATAATTTATCTTTATTATGTAAAAATGATAATTTATTGTTAAGTTATAAAAAAATATTAAATGAACTTAATTATTGGGATGATTTAAATAATTTTGATATTTTTTTATCACATAATTGATGATATTTATGAGAAACTAATTTAAAATTAATAGCTGATATTGAATTGGCGAATTATTGAATAGCAAAAAATTCTGCAGATATAATATTTATAAATCATGTAATTACTAAATCTACTGTAAATCCATTTAAAACGTTGGATAATGCTTTTAATATATTAAAAAAATGATGAAAATGTTATATTACTGAAAATGATTTTATAACAATAGATAATTGTGAATGAGTTTATGAAAATTTTTATATATATTCATATCATATTAGAACACCTTTTCAAAAAACAGTATGTATTTTAGAAAAAAAATAGTAATGTAAATTACTATTTTTTTATTTCATAAATTTTGAATGAACTTCTTTTAATTTTTTATTAGTTACATGTGTATATACTTGAGTTGTTGTAATACTGGCATGTCATAGCATTTCTTGAATAGCTCTCAAATCAGCTCAATTTGATAGTAGTGTAGTTGCAAAAGAGTGTCTTAATGTATGAGCTGATATATTTTTTAAAATATATGCTTTTATTGCATATTTTTTTACCATATTAGTGATAAAAAATCTAGTTAATCTAATATTTTTATCTTCTAATGCATCAATATTTTCTTTTTTTATATTATGTCTAATAAAAAGGGGACTAAGATGATCATTTCTTTTCTCTAAATAATTTCAAATCAATAAAGCCGCTCTTTTTGTTAAATATACAACTCTTACTTTTCTTCATTTTCATCTAACTGCAAATTCTCTTCTAGTCAAATTAATATCATTTTTATTTAATGCTGTTAGTTCTGAAATTCTTAGTCAAGTTGAATAAATACACTCCATTATAGCTATATCTCTAGTTCATATTATTGTATCGATATTTGGAGCTTTAAATAATCTTTCTAATTCATCTTCATTTAAAAATTCTACATGCCTTTCATCAGCTTTTATTAAATCTATTGCTGTAGCAGATAAACTTTTATGTCATTTTTTTTCTAGAAACTTCAAGAAACTTCTTAGAGTAATCATGTATGCGTTTGCAGTTTTTATAGAGACAGTTCTATTTTTTTCATATAAATAACTTCTAAATTTCTCAGCAATATTTAATACAATTTCTTCTACATTAAATTTTTTAATATCTGCTTTTAGTCATTCTATTATAAAACTTTCAAACTTCCTTAAATGCCTATCGTATTGTTCAACAGTTTTAGGTGATTTATTTTTTATAACTTCTAAATAGTTTAGGAAATTTGTATGAGCTTCAGTAAATAGCATAGAAATTTTAACTTTAAATAATAAATATTATGTTATGCATATTTTAATAAAAAAATAAACTATATCAAATATAGTTTTATTTTTTTATGATTGAAATAGTTCTTCAAATATTTTAAGCATATATCCATCAAAGAATTCAAATTCTTCAATAAAAGCATTCTTATTTTGTGTTCCTGATTTTGTTCTTGAAAATGGACATCTTCAATCTCACTTTCAATGTAAGTTATATTCATCTAGAAAACTATTAATAGAATTAATATAATTAATTGGTATAGTATTTTTATCAATGCTTACAATTCATTTTTTTTCATCATATCTTCATAATTCTATCATATGTCTGTTATCTAATTGTGATCCAAACGATCATGAATATAAAGCTCTTCTTATATTTTCTTGATTCTGATCTTTAAAAAACTTTTTAGTTTCTTCAATTTCTATTCCTTTTCACTTAAAATATAGATATTCAATAAAACTTTCTATATATAACATATTTGTATTTGGGAAAATTAACTCAAAATTTGAATGAAACTTTATTTCATTTGATATTATCTCTTCTAATATCTTATAAGCTCTAATTATCTCATTATATTTATTATCATTTATAAATATTTTATATAGTTCTTGTATACTTTTACTTGTATCATAATTCATTAACCATAATCTATATGCAATATTTTCAAATATCATGAATCTATGAAGCTTTTTAAATAAATGTTTTGTTACTAACTCTAGTAATGTAAACTTTTCTAAATAATTATTTAATCTGCTTAATTTTTTATATATAATATAATTTTCTTTATCTAACTTATCTCTTATTTTAATAATATCTCAAGTATATTCAGTAATTGGTACATTTACTAATTTTCAATCTTTAAATCAAATAAAATCATGCTCTCATAATTCTTCTACTTTTTCTTTTAAATATTCCCAAAACATTTTTATATGTAAGTTATTTACTTCTTTTTTCAATTTTTGTAAATCTTTTAGATTTTCTTTTACATATTCATTAAGTAACTTTTTAATTGTTGCGATATCATTTGATTGAATGGACTTTATAAAATCCATAAACTCTTGTAAAGTAATATTTTGATTTTTTACTGTTTCTAAATCTTTTGGACTTAGATAACTTAATATATCTTTAACTTCTATTTTAGTTTCTTCTTTAACAATATATTGTGGATTATTTTGAACTTCCACATCACTTTTTTTTGTTGATAATTTTTCTTTTAATTTACTAAAAGGACATTTATTCATTTTTATACATAAAAAAATACACTAATTTTATTAATTTAATGTATTTTAAAATATAAATAATAAAAGTCAATATTAAATTATTATTTCTGGTTCTCAATCAGTAATAAGAATTGTATGTTCATATTGGCATCATAAACTTCAATCTTTTATATATATTTCCCAATCTCATTTATCACTTATTTCTCAAGTTTTTTCTCATACAATTGGTTCTATAGCAAGAGTCATTCATTTTTGTAGTTTTATTCAAGTTCAAGCTTTTCAAAAATTTGGTATATATGGTTTTTCATGCAATTTTTTTCATATTGCATGTCAAGTTAAATCTTTTACAACTTTATATCAAGCTCATTCTATTTCTTTTTGAATAGCTTCAGATATGTCTCATACTCTGTTTCATACTCTAGCTTTAGCTATTCAAGCATATAATGCTTTTTTATTTGCTTCAATTATTTTAGCTCATTTTGGGTTTTTACTATTTCATCAAATAATTATTGATATTGCAGAATCAGTATTTATTCCATATTTTTTATCTTTTATTCAGAAATCAAATGTAACTAAATCTCAATCTTTAAATACTATTGATTCTCTTGGTAATCAATGAACTACTACATCATTTACACTTATACAAATATTAGCAGGGAAATTATATACTCATCTGAATCAGCATAATACTCAATTATTTTTTGCTATATCTCAGCACAAATTATCTATATCTTTTGCTGTTATTCATGCTTTTGATATTTTTAATATTTCTTTAAAAACTTGCTTATGTATTTTAGCATTTTTTCTCATTATATCTATTTCTTTTTCGTTTAACATTTTATATTTTATTAAATTATTTACATTTTCACCTTTTTGCATCCTGTGAAGTACATACTTTTTGTGATACTTTTATAGTATTTTCTAGTATATTTATACTATCATCCAAACTCATGTGAGTTTCAATTATTTTAGCTCTTAATGTTTCAGTATTTATATCTCAAATAGCGGCATAAGGTAATTCATCATTATACATTTTTGCTATTCTTTCTTTTAATTCTATACTCTTTTTTGAATTATCAGTAGTTTTTTGTATTTGTTTATATGTAACATTTCATCAATTTGGATACCTTTGTTCAAAAAAATCTCATACTACTGCATCTTTCCAATTTAGTAATTGGTTATTTATCTTTCCAAAAGTTGCTGCAATTGTATTTGAAATATAATTATTATTTACACTTAATCAAGACATTTGATATTCAATTAAATTATCATTCATTATATTTTGATTTTCCATTGAAATTCACTCATCAGACAAATAAGCTCTCATTACTTCTTTTTCAGCCAAAATTTGAGTATCGGGATTAGTTCATAACATTAAATCCCAAGCATCTCTCCACATTTGAATTCAATCTTCTCATTGCTGATTTAATAATTTTATATTATTGATTGCCTTTGTAATAGTATCAAAAAATCATCATTCTATACTATTACATTCACTTATAGAATTTATTCAGTAGTTTTTTTCTATTTCTAGATTGAAATTATTATCCACTAGTATTAATTTTCATTCAAAACTAGCAGATTCTCACATAACAGTAAGTCTATATAAATCAAGTATTTTATCATTATTCTGTATTAATTCTCAAATAATTTCTTTAGAAGTTTTGTTATTCAAATTACAATTTGTATCTACTCAATCACATGCATTTTTTATTAATGTATCAGTTCATAATCTTGTATCAATCTTATTAATAAAATTTATTAATCACTCATTTTCTCTTTCTAATAATTTATAATCTCTTTTAACTTGATAAGGAATTTCATTTGAAATTGGATATACAGAGAAATAATCAAAATATGAATAAAATCATGAATAATTAAATAATTCATTGAAAATAGATATGGTTCAATTTTTGGCTTTAGAGAAATCAGTAGAAACTTTGTTTATAGTACTATCAAAGATTCAACTAGATCATTGAGTTTCATTATTTTTTTCTTTTACTACTCATTTTGTTACATTTTTAACAACTTTTTTATTATTTTTTATATACTCTAATAAAACCTCAGCACTTCTATCTTGTATTAGACATGCTCAGTTAGCATAAGTATAATTTGGAATTATACTTATTAGTAATATAATTATTAATATTTTTTTCATATTTATCATTTATCAATTGGTATATCTTTCATGTTATTAATAATAGTACTTAGATCTTGTATATAATTATATATAGAAAATGTAAATTTATCTAGTTCAGTATATTGCTCTTCAAAAGTATCTAATACTCAATTAGAAACTCTTTTTTCTATTGATTTTTGAACTAATCTAATTTTTTCATTTTGATTATCTTTAAAATCATTATATTCATCCATTTTTTTTCAAGCATTTCATACAGTTAGTTCTTGAGTTGCTAATATTGTTTGCTTTTGTTGTTCTATTGATTTTAATAACACTAAATCATTTCTTCTTTTATAATTTAATCAATTTAAATCATAATATCTTTCTAATAAATTTTTTGATGCAAATTCTGATTCTTCTTCTTTATCTTGATTTTCTAATCTTAATATTGGCACAGGTTTTGTGGACACTTGCATAGCCATATGAAATATATCTGGTAAATTTAAGTCTTTTAATCACATTTCAAATAGATTAGTAGACATTTTTGCTGGAATAAGGGAAGTAGCTGCAAATTTACTTAAATGCTCATTTGATCTATTTAATAAATATTCAATAGTAATATTTTCTCATCATCAAAATAAATTATGTTGATAAGTTATGAAATCAATATTTATACAAAAAAAACTTTCACAAGGCCATATAGAATTATCTCTTACCTTACTATATCATCATACGCTATTAGAATTTCAATCATCAAAAACACTATTCTTATCATATTCATAATTTGAGTATATAAGATTTTTTATATCATTATTATTTATGTACTTTTCAGATTGTTTTAATTTAATTTTATTTATATCTGCAAATATCATATTTACATTACTATCAGATAATCAGGAATTATTTATAGGACACATATAAATATTTTCTGTTTCATTTATATTATTACTAATAGAATTATTATTATTATTATAAAGAGTAGGCTTATATTTTTTTGGATATAAATCTTGTTGTTCTCAATAACTCATAATATCATTTCATGTTTCTTTTAATGATGATAATAATCAATTGATAGAATCAGTTAAATTTACATCTTCTTCTCAGAAATAATCAGTTTTACTACTAAATATAATTTTATCTATTTCTTCTATATCTGAAATTAAATCAAATCCTGAATTTTCTAAAATTCAATCACTAAAAATTCATATTTTTGAAATATTATAAATTTTATTTGATTTTTTTAATGCAGTATTTTTTGATTCTTGATAATGTTGTTTGAAAAAATTTGAATAATTTTCTAATGTTTTATGTGAAATATTCCCATTATTTTTACATTCTTCGCTTATGTAATTAGATAATATTGAAATGTCTGAATTTAAAGAGATATTTTCAAATTCATCAAAAGATATATCTTTTCATTCATCTAGACATTTTTTTTCATTTTTTGTCCTTGATAAATCATTTATTTCTTTTAATATTCAATTTTCACTTAATCATCAATTTGCCTCATACTTAGTCATATTATTTTCCAAAACACTAACTCATTCATTTATGTTTTTATATAAATCTAATTCACTTGGTCATCAAAAAAAAGCATTTGTATTTGTAAAAATGCTAATAATACAGATTATAAATAAAATACTTTTTTTCATATTTTGATTAATAATTTATTAGATATATTATATATAAAAATATATATTTACAAAATAAAAAAACCTTTTTAGGTTTTTTTATTTTATAACTATTTTTTCATTTTCAATTGATATATCAAATATCTTTTTATTTCTATTATTTATTATTTTTTCAGCTATAATATCTTCAATATTATCTACAATATATCTTCTTACTTCTCTTGCTCAAAATTCAGGATTATAAACTGTTTTAGTAATAAAACTTAATACTTTAGAATCATATTTAAGTGACATTTCTTTTTTTTCTAATCTAGAATTCAAATTTGTTAATCATAATTCTACTATTTTCCTTATTTGATTTTTATCAAGAGGTTTAAATACAATAACCTTATCTATTCTGTTAATAAATTCTGGAGAAAAATAATTAGTTAAATTTTCTTTAATTTTTTCTCATGCTTTTTCATAATCACTAAGTATTTTATTTTCTTCATTTTCCTCAATATCAAATCCAATTTTTCAAGCTTTGTTAGTAAATTCTTCTTGTCATATATTAGATGTCATTACTATAATTGAATTTTTAAAATTTACTTTTTTTCATTTATTATCAGTTAAAATTCATTCTTCTAAAATTTGTAACAATAAATTATAAACTTCAAAATCTCACTTTTCAATTTCATCAAATAGTATTACACTATATGGTTTTTTTCTAACTTTTTCAGTTAATAGTCATCATTCTTCATATCAAACATATCATGCTGATGATCAAATTAGTTTATTTACCGAAGTTTTATCAGAATATTCACTCATATCAATTTTTATAAGAGCATCTTTATCATCATAGAAGTTTTTAGTTAAAACTTTTACTAACTCAGTTTTTCATACTCAAGTTGGTCATAAGAATAAAAAACTTCCAAGAGGTCTATTTGGATCACCTATTCAAGCTTTGCTTCTAGTAATTGATTTTACTATAGATTTTATAGCTTCATCTTGTCATATAATTTCTTTTGTAATTGATTTTGGTAGATTTTTTATTCTATCCACTTCATCTTTATTGATATTTGAAACAGGAATTCATGTAGATATACTTAGTATTCTTTGAACATCTTCAGCTCATACATTCATTCTATCTTTTTTAGGAATTGTGAATTTTTCTTTTAATTCGATAATTTGCTTTTCCAATTTAAATTGATTTTCTTTAAGGTTGGAAGCTTTCTTATATTCTTGAGCTATTACAGCATATTCAATTTGTTTACCAATCTTAGCTATTTTTTCTTTAATATTTTTTATTTCAGTCTCATCAAAATTATATTTCATAGATTTGATACTACATGCTTCATCTATTAAATCAATAGCTTTATCTGGTAGATTTTGATCTGTAATATATCTTATAGATAGTTCAACTGCTGCTTTTACAGCTTCATCAGTTATATTTAAATTGTGATAATCCTCAAAAGAATCTTTTAATCATTTAAGTATTTCAATAGAAGTATCTTTATTTGGTTCATCTACCATTATTTTTTGAAATCTTCTTTCTAAGGCTGTATCCTTTTCTATATATTTTTTATATTCATTTAATGTAGTTGCTCATATTACTCTAATTTTTCACCTTCACATTGCAGGTTTTAATATATTTGATGCATCTAAAGTTCATTCTCAACCTCATGCTCATATTATTGTATGTATTTCATCTATAAATAAAATTATTTCATTTTCTACCTTAGATGCTTCTTCTATTACTTGTTTTATTCTAGACTCAAATTCTCATCTATATTTGGTTCAAGCAACTAATGAAGACATATCTAGAGAAAGAATTTTTTTATCTTTCATTGAAAAAGGTACCTTACCTTGTTTTATTTTAAGAGCAAGTCACTCTGCAATTGCAGTTTTTCCTACTCATGGTTCTCAAACTAATACTGGATTATTTTTTGTTTTTCTATTTAAAATTGCTATTAGTCTTTCTATTTCATTATCTCTTCATATAATATTGTCAATTTTTCACTCATTTGCTTCTTCTGACAAATTAATAGAGAAAAAATCAAGTGCAGGAGTATTACTTTCTCTTTTTTTTCATTTTTGTTCTTTATTCATATCAAAAGGAGTAGTAACTCATTCTTGAGTTCAATGTCAAAATAAATTTTGACTTATAGCTCAAAGTATTTTATTTATTCAATCATCTCATTCTATATTTAATTCATCTTCTAATCAACTTGATATTCAATCAATTACTCATAAATTATTTAGTTCCATTAAATTTTTTTCTATATCACTAGGAGTTATTCATATATAATCTAAAAAATTAACTATCCAAGAATCATTTCTAATTATGGATAGTAAAAAATCTTCTAAAGAAGCTTTTGGTTTTGAAAAACTTGCTGCAATTTTAACACTTCATAGAATAACATTTTTTAATCTTGTATTCATTCAAGAATAAACTCAAGCTCTTTTTTCATAATTTTCATTAAAAATAGATTTATTTATAATTTCTATTGTTAATTTTTCATTTATTCAGTACAAATTAAAAATTTCTTTTATTCATCCTGTTGAATTTTTTACTATTTCTAGAAAAATATCTTCAATTCATAAGTCTTTTAATCAAATTTGTTTTATATTATTTTCAGCATTTACTAGTGCTTTTTTATATCAATCAGAAAAATTTTTATACGACATACTTAAATTTATTTGTAAGAATTTAAAAACTATATATAATTATTATATCATAAAAAACTATATAATAAAGTTTGTTGTATTAATTTATGTTAAAAACTTATTTATTTATATTTTAAGGAAGGTCTGAAAAACTCACATCTAGAAAAAACATTCTTTTTTACTAAAATTTATTCAAAAATTTTTTGCTTAGAATAACTAATCAAAAAATTATTTTCACAAATTTTATCAAAAAAATAATAATTTTTATTCTTACGAAGGACTTTTTCAGACCTTCCTTAAAAAGATTTTATTTAATAATTATTTAATTATGTCTAAGAAAAATATTTTTTTATTAGCTGCATGATATATTGCAGGATGATTAATAGCTTCACTTTATAATACAAAAAAGTCTGAAGAATTAAAAAGTGATATAGAAAAATCTAAAGTTGAATGAGAAGGTGAGTTTAAAGTTTTACTTAATAATTTTATTGAAACTCATCAAAATTTAATAAATGATATAAAAAATCATGTAAATACTGAAAAAAATAGGGAATTATTTTATACAAAAAAAGAAGAATTATTAAAAATAATTGATTCTTATAAAATACAATGATTAGAATTATTAGAAGAATTAAAAGTAAAATGAAAATCTTTTATACTTGAAGCATCAGAAAAATTAGAAGTACTTTATAATGAAAAGAGATTAGAGATAGATTCTCTAAAAGATATTGCTCCAGAAAAATTATCTGAGATAAAAGAAAAACTTAGGATTACATTTGAGGAAATAAAAAATAAAATGAAGCAATAAAAAAGAATTCTAATTTAGAATTCTTTTTTTATTAACTATTTAATGCTTCGTAAACCTCACCAGCCATTTTTATATTTGGAGTAAGTGTTTTTGATCATACTGCCCATTTTGCTGGACAAGCTTGAGTAGGATGAGCTCTCATAAATTGTAATGCTTCAATTTTTCTTATTAATTCATCACTATTTCTACCTAAAGGTCCTGAAGTAACTTCTATAGTTCTAAGAACCCCATCAGGATCAATAACGAATGTTCATCTTCAAGCAATACCAGATTCTTCATCTAATATATTATAAATATCTGCTACTTCAGTAGAATGATCTGCAAGCATTTTATAAGGAAATCATGACATTAATTTTTCATGTTTTACCCATGCTCTATGAGAAAATATAGTATCTGTTGATATTGCTAATACTTCAACTCATAATTCTTTAAATTTTTCTTCTTGCTCAGCCATATCTTTTAATTCCGTAGGACAAACAAATGTAAAATCAGCAGGGTAGTAGAATAATACAGTCCATTTTCCATTTAAATCTCAAAGTGAAATTCTACCGTCTTCATCTGTTTTTGGATTATAAAATGGTAAATCAAAACTAGGAGCTTCATTATCAATTTTTGCTATTGTTGGGAATTCGTAATTTTCCATTTTTTATAATTATTAATATAAATTTAGAGAATATATCTCTAATAATATGATATTAATAATTATAAAAAAGTCAAATTAAAATGAGAATTATTCTTATTTTAATTTTTCATAAATAAAAAAAGAGTTTTCGTGAAAAACTCTTTTTTTTGAATTAATTTTAATTGTTATAACTTTTAGGCTAAGGCTTTATTTTATCCTTCAATTACTTCAACTTTAATATCTTTATTAGTTTTATTTCAATTTTTATCAATAACTTCTATGCTTATTATATGGCTTCAAATAGTCATATTTTTTTCTGAATTTATTGGGAATACTATATTTCTATCAGTAATTCATGATTTAATTATAACTCAATCTAATAATATATTTATAGTATCAATAGCTGTATTATCATTTATTTTAGCTTTTAGATTAAAATAATCTTTACTATATAATGTTATACTTCAATCAATAGGGTTTATTAGTTCTATTTTTGTTGTTAATGTATCTTTTTTTACTATTAATACATTTCTACTTACTGTATTAGAGAAATATTGCTCATCTACAGCTCTAAATACTATTTTTGATTGCTTTCATGCTTTTGAAACTGGTATAAATATATTTCAAGCATAAGTTCATTTATTTTTATTATCAATCTTTATTTCATCTACAATCATATCATCTATAAGTATTTCAATTTTTATTATAGGGTTTATACTTTTATATTCTAATTCAATATAATTTTCTCAAGCAGATAATACATCATTATCATTTATTATAGATTTTATTGTAATATCAGAATCAGCTCAGCTTCTTTTACATTCTTCATTAGTTACATCAGTAACTAAATCTGTAAATATTCAATATTTTTCCCTAAATGAATCAGTTTTTGACCATTGTCTAACTGGAGCTTGCCATTCAGGATTTGTGGGGTCAATATCATTTAATTCTAAAACCGTGACTTTTTTTATAGCAGCTATTGGTGTTTTTTCCGTAACTTTTCAATTACATAACGTATCCACTTCTACTTGTTTATAACTTCTATCATATGTAGTAGGTGTATTTACAAATAATGAACTAATTATCATAGATTTATCTGTTTTTTCTGGATCTGGCAATAATCAAGATATTTCAGATATAAATATTTCTTTTACTGAAGATGGTTTTTTCCATTTTTCATTTTCTAGTCACTTATGTGCAAATTCCATATAGTCTCTCCATATAGGTCATGCTCAGTTTAATCAATCTCATCATTTATTTAATTGACTTCAATCAGTATTTCAAGCCCATACAATAGTTGTAATTTGAGGTGTATATCAAGCTGTCCATAAATTACTAGGATATTTTTGTTTTACTCAATTTATTTCATATTGTTTTGTTGATGTACCTGTTTTTGCGGCTACCAATCTATTTTTTATACTTATATATTTATTCCATGATGATGGACGACTACTAGTATCACTTAATATATCATTTATTATATATGCTTGTGCTTCTGATATTGTTTGTTCTTCTTTTGCTTTTTGTTTACTATTATCTTCAATTATATTACCTTTTGAATCAATTATTTTAAAAATAGGGTTTATATCTTTTTTAACTCACATATTTGCAAATACTGAATATGCTGTTGCTAATTCTAAAGGTGTCATTTCTCAAGTTCATAATGATAATGATGCTCAATATGTTCAATTTGTTTTAAGAGAATTTACTCAAATTTTTTTCATAAATGCAACAATGTTTTTTTCTCATCATGCTAAGTAAAACATTTTTAATGCAGGTATATTTCTTGAATTATTTAATGCTGTTGAAATATTCATTTTTCACATAAATTTTCAATCATAATTCGATGGATTATATCATCCTGGAAATTTTGTTTCTAAATCATAAATGGGAGATTTAGTTCATACTATTTTATTAAACATTCATATAGAGTATACAAATGGCTTAAATGAACTTCAAGGTTGTAATTTTGATGTTATTATATTTACATTTCATTTATTTTCATTATCAAAATAATCTTTTCATCAAACCATAGATAATATTCATCAAGATTTGTTATCAATACTTATTAGCGCAGCATTTGATGCACCAAAATTTTTTGAATTTAAATTAGCTTGTTTTAAAACTAATTCTTCAGCTTTTTCCTGTAAAGACCAATCCAATGTTGTATATATTTTCAATCATCATACACTTACTATTTCTTTTCAATATTTTTCTTCTAAATACTCTTTAACATAAAATACGAAATGAGGTGCTTTAATATTCTCTCTTTTTTGATTAAAAGTGTATCAAATTGCATTAACGACTGATTCTTTGTATTCTTCAAATGTTATATATTTATCTTCAAGCATTCTTCATAATACTCTATCTTTTCTTCAAGTTTCATATTCAATATATTTGTTATCAACTTTTATTTTAATACTATTTAAAAAAGTAATAAGTTCTGAATAAGCTATTACAGTACATCAATCTCAATCAATTATTATAGATTTTTTAAAATAATCTTCATCCAAATTACATATTAATGTTTTATCAGTTCATTCTAATCTACTAGATTTTAAACCAGAAATAAAATCAGTTAAATTTTTTACCATTAATGCATTTAATTCTTTATCTTTTTGATTAATTACTTTTATTATTTCATCTTCTTTATCTCATGAATAAATGTAAGGAAATCATATTAATCTGTCAGGATGACTATATGGTGAATAATAAGTTGGTCACTTAGGTAATGATGCTAGTATTGATGATTCTAAAATAGATAAATCCTTAGAACTTTTATCAAAATAAGTTTTAGCTGCTTCTTCTATACCATAAGCATTATTTCAATATGAAATTTTATTAAGGTATAATTCCAATATTTTTTCTTTTGAAAGTGTAGAAGTTAACTTATATGCTAAATACATTTCTTTTATTTTTCTTTCAACACTTTTTTCATTTTTTATTATTGTATTTCTAATTAATTGTTGAGTTAATGTAGATGTTCATTTTACATCATCAGATTTTCAAAGTGCAAAATTAAGTCAAGCTCTAAATAATCATAATACATCAACTCCAGGATTAGTCCAATATCTCTTATCTTCTATGGATATTAGAGCATTAATCATGTTTTTGTTTATTTTTTCAAATCAAACATATGTTCTTTTTTCTTTGAAAATTTTATATAACTCTTTTCAGTTTTTATCATAAATTATTGAAGATTCTGCGATTTCCAAGTTTTCTAATTCACTAACTCAAGGTAATCAAGCTAAATATGTAGTATAAATATATATCCATATTAGAATTACAGAAACTATGAAAAATCAGAATCAAAACATTAAAAACTTTAATAATGGTTTTTTTCATTTTTTTCCATTTAGAATACTTTGAGTCTTAGAATTAATTTTACTTGAAAATGTAGTATTAAATTTTCTTTTTTGTAAAGGTCTTCTGTTAATTGTCATTTTTTAAAATTAAAATTTAAATGGATTATTTTTTCATTTAAAATCTTCTCATATAACTATTTCTATTTCTGCATTATCAGTTGAGAAATATGGTAAATCAGTTTTTTTAAATTCTCATGTAAATAATTTTTTTAATGCTTTTATTGTATCTGAATTTTCATTAATTCAGTTATAATATATAATTGAATTAACGTAATTTTTATCAGCATTTCAAATTGATTTTTTCATAGGAATATTAAATCAATATTTTATCAAATCATTACTTATTATTGATGCTGTATTTTTTAATTTAGTTCAATTAAATATATTAATTTTGAAGTTTTCAGTAAATACTTTAGGATTATTAAATACTATATCTGAAAATTTATTCAAAACTTCAAAATTATTTAAATTTTTTATATTTGTTCATTCAATCAATTGTACTGACATTCATCAAAACGCACTTCTTTCTGGTGTATACAAAAATCATCATTTAGTACAAGATGAGCTTCAATAAAAGCATGAATTATTCAAATTTGAAGATACAATTTTATAATCTCATTTTGTATTTAAAGTATATGAAATTTTTAATAATGTAGTTAGAGATAAATCAGTATCTACATATTCTTTAAATACATTATACAGTGCTTTTATTTTTAATGGAGATTTTAAAAAATAATTTCAAGTTAATTTATCTTTTATTGCTTTTATAACCTGCTGTTGTCTAATTGATCTATCAAAATCACTTGTAGAATGTCTACTTCTAGAATATTTAAGTGCATTTTCACCATCAAATATCCAAGTTCATTTTTTAAATACTAGAGTTCTATATCACCAATTTCAGTCTGGATATCTATCATCTACAAAATTCTCAGGAATATTAATTTCTACTCATCATATAGTATCTATTATAGTTTTGAATCATTCAAAATCTACATTAATATAAAAATCTATTTTTTCTCAAGTCATCTCAGTAATTTTTTCTTTTAGATTATCCATTCATATTTTTTTTGATTTATTTTCAATTGTTGATTTAGAATATAATCAATTAATTCTTCAATAACTTTTCTTATTTTTTCATGGATATTGTATATAAGTATCTCTTGGAATTGAAAGCATACTTATAATTTTATCTTCAGAATTAATGCTTGCTAAAATAATCGTATCAGTTAAATCAGCTGCATCGTGTCAACCTCATCATCTTCATACAATTAATATATTCATTTTTCATTTTAATTGTTCTTTTTCCTCTATTTCTTTTTTTACACTTACTTGATTTTTGTTATTTTGAATTTTTGGATTAAGGCTATCTTTTTTATCAATTTTAAAATCAAAAATTTGTGTATTTTGTATAAAGTAAAATCAAATTAAAATAATTATAACTATTGCTATTATTCATAATAAATTTGGAATAAGTGCAGATTGTTCAGTATTAGGGCTCTTTTTTATTGTACTTTTTTTAAATCACATGTATTATAAATTATATAGAAAAACAATTATTAGTATTGTATATTTTTTTTTTATTTTTACAATTTTTTTTATTTTTTTATTAAGTTTATAAAAAAATAATTGTCAATTTAAAAATATACTAAAACTTTATTTTTATTTTTAAATTATTATTATAGGTAAAATTTTTATTACTAAAAAATCATTATTTTATGGAAAGAATAAATAAGGTTATGGCAGAAATATCAAAAAAGGTAATTTGACAAGAATTATTAGTTCGTGAATTATTGGTATGTTTACTTTGTAAGTGACATATACTTTTAGAATGAGCTCCATGATTAGCAAAAACATTATCAGTAGCAACATTATCGGAGGTGCTATCTTTGAATTTTAATAGAATACAATTCACTCCAGATTTATTACCTAGTGATTTAATTGGTAATAGGATTTATCATCCTGATACGAAGGAATTTTCTGTAAAAAAATGACCTATTTTTTCTAATTTAGTTTTAGCAGATGAAATAAATAGAGCACCTTCAAAGGTACAATCAGCTCTTTTAGAAGCAATGGCAGAAAGACAAGTAACTATATGAGATGATACTTTTAAATTGGATAAGCAATTTATGGTTTTGGCTACTCAAAATCCATTAGAACAAGATTGAACTTATTCATTACCTGAAGCTCAATTAGATAGATTTTTACTTAAAACTATTATAGATTATCCTACTGAAAGTGAAGAAATAGAAATAATGAAAAAGTATAGTAAAGATGATATTATAAAAATAAATAAAATACTTAAAAAGACAGATTTAGATTTATTGCAAGATCAGATTTCAAAAATTCATGTTGAAGAAAATATTTATATTTATGTAAAAGATTTAATATTTTGTAGTAGAAATAATCCTGAAATCAAGCAATATTTATTATATTGAGCATCACCAAGAGCTTCCATTGCATTGATAAAAGTATCTAAAGCTAATGCTTTTTTGGAATGAAGAGATTTTGTTATTCCAGAAGATATTAAATTTATGTTAAAATGAGTTTTAAGGCATAGGATTATATTAAATTATGAATCATTAGCAGAATGAATTACTCCAGATTTTGTAATTGATAATATTTTAAATTTAGTAGAAATTAAATAATAATTTTTCCAAATAATGTCTGATAATAAAAATAGATTACTTGAATTAAAGACTAACGCCTTAGTTGATAGCTTATTTATATGAAATTATAAAACAAGTTTCAAGTGAAGAGGGATTGAATTCGCTACTTATAAAGAATATGATTTTTCTGATAGTGTTAAAAATATTGATTTTGTAAAATCAGATAGGGAATGAAAAATATTAGTTAAATTATTTGAAGAAGAAAGGGAATTAAGTGTATATTTTTTGATTGATTTGAACGATTCATTTTTTAATATTTGATTAAAAAATGAAAAAATTGATTTAGTTTATGAATTAATATATTTAATATGATTTTCAGCAATAAAAAATTGAGACAAAGTATGAGCTTTTATATTTGATTCTAATAAAAAAAATATAAATATAGCAAAAAAATGAAAACAAAACTTTATTAATATTGTAAATAACTTAGATAAATTTACTAATTATAAAGAATGATTTAATATAAAAGATTTATTTAGAAAAAAAACAATTGAAAAAATTGATAATAATTGATTGAATTATTTCAATTCACTAAGAATTAAAAACTCACTTGTTTTTTACTTGAGTGATAAATTAGATATTGATTTGAAAGATTTAAAAATATTATGAGTAAAAAATGATTTAATTTTTTGTAATATATTTAATTCATTTGAGAATAATTTATCATGAGATGGTATTTCTTGATTAACAAATTGAACAAAAAATATTTTTTTAGATTTAGATAATTTAGAAAATGTAAAAAAGTATATAGAGTTAAGAAAATTTAAGATTAATGAATTAAGAAAATTTGTTTTGAGAAATTGATGAAGATATATTCTTTTAGATGAAACTAAAAATATATATAAAGAGTTTTATAAATTATTTTAATAATAAATTTACTATGATAAAAAATATTTTTACATTTATTTACATTGTTTTTATTTACTCTAGTAATTTCTTAATATCTTTTGCATCAAATGATGATATTAAATGAATAAGATGACCTTTAATTAATTTAAATAATTTTTTACTATATCAGTTTGTAATTATTTTTTTATTAATTTTATTAATATTATATTATCATTTTTATGTTGATAAAAATATTAAGTTAAATAAAATAGTGGATGAAAAACTAGAAAAAAAGAAATTATTGATTAAATGACTTAATAAATTAAAAAAGGATTTAGAGAAATATCAAAAATCAGATTTTTACTCAGAATTAAATACTTACTTTAGAAAATACTTTTCACTTATATGAATTATGAATAGTGAAACATTGACTTTAAAAGAATTAAAAAGTATAAATATAGATAAAAATATTATAAATATTTTTGAGCAAAGTTATTTTAATGAATTCAATGATAAGAAAGATGACTTAAATAATAGAAAAGAAATAATTGAACAACTAATAAAATATATAAAATAAATATGATTAAATTTTTGCATATAAATTATTTTTTTTTACTTATACCAATAGTTTTATTTATTTTATTATTGTATTTTAAGTGATGAAGAAAAATTATTTTTACATGATTAGAAGATATAAAAATTATTTATAAAAATAATACAAAGTATTACAAATTATATTATGTTTTAATTTTTAGTATATTTTTATTATTTATAATAATTTTTTCTAAACCTGTTATAGAAAATAAATTGGAAAAAGTAACAAAAAAAGGTATTGATATTCAAATAATATTAGATATTTCATATTCAATGATTGCTCAAGATTTGGAACCTAATAGATTGGAAGTTGCAAAAGAAGTTATATGACAATTTGTCGATAAAATAGAGAGTGACAGAGTATGATTTATAGTTTATTCCTGAAAAGTATTTACATCATTACCATTAAGTTTTGATTATGAAATTATAAAAAAAACTATAAAAAATATTACTATAAATACTATAAATCAAAATTATTTTGAAATGCAATGAACAGCTACTTGAGATGCATTAATACTGGCTTGAAAACTACTTTATAATGGTGATAATAGAGAAAAAGTTATAATATTGGTAACAGATTGAGAAGCTAATAAGTGAATCAATCCATTAGCTGCATTGTCATATATAAAGCAAGAATTCTGATGAAAAATTAGAATATATACTATTTGAATTTGATGAGATAAAAAAACAACTATATCAATTACAAATCCTATGTGACAAATAGAACAAATGGAAATATGATGAGTAAATGAAGAAGTATTAAAAATAATAGCAAATAATACTAATTGAAAATTTTTTTTAGCTAGAGATAAAGAATCATTAGAAAATATATTTGATACTATTTCCAAATTGGAAAAAAGAGAAATTGTATCAAATAATATATACGTAAATAAAGATAAATATAATTATTTTGTTTATATTTTAATTGTATTATTCTTATCATTTATAATATTAAAATATATAAAGAGAATTTAGTAACAAATTATAAATATGATTTTTTCAAATTTAAATAATCTGTCAGTAATAATATTTATTTTAATATTATTATTGTGATGATATTTTACATATAAGATTTATAGCAAAAATAATAATTTTTTTTCATGATTCTTTTTATTTGTTTCTTTGTTTTTTATTTCTATAAATATATTTGAAATTAAATGATGACTAAAATCAAAAATAGAAAATATAGAGTGATGAAAAATTGTATTTGTACTTGATGTAAGTAAAAGTATGAATTCTAATGATTGAATTGATAATAATAAAATAACTAGATTAGAATTATGAAAAAAATTAATTAGTACTTATATTTCCAAAAATTTAAATAATAATTATTGATTAATAATATTTTCTTGAGAAGCAATTGAAATATTACCATTTACAAATGATTTATCATTATTTAATACAATATTATTTTCAATTAATAATTCAAATATTTCCAAAAATTGAACAAATTTAAATAGTGTTTTTGATAGTTTAAATAATTATTTTAGTGATGATGAATGATGATTAGTTGTTTTAATATCAGATTGATGAGATGATGAAATAATTATTTCAAATAATGCTTTAAATACTATAGAAAAAAAATGATTAATTGTAAATATTGTATGAATAGCTTCTGAAGAAGGTTGAAAAATACCAATATGAAAAGATATGTATTGAAAAATATTATATAAAAATTATCAGTGAAATGATGTAATTACTAAATTAAATAATATAGAGTTTACTAGAATATCAAAAAAATATAAATTTAATTATAATCAATTTATAAATTTTGATAATTATGATCAAATAGATGATTTTATTACTAAAAATATCAATTTATTAAATATGAAACAAAATATAGATTATAGATACGATTTTACACGTTTATTTATTTTTATATCATTTACATTTTTCATTTTATTTTTATTATTTGACAATTTTACATGAAGAAAAAAAGAATTATTCTATTTTTTTTATTAATAATTTCATTTTTTATAATTAATTATAAAAATATTATATGAAATTATTATTTTTTGCTAGCAAATAAAAATTATAATAATTCTAATTTTTCATGAGCATTAAAACTATATAATAAGTCAGAAAAATTTTTATCATGATCCAATTTGGATTTTAATTTGTGAAATACTTATTATAAAATATGAGAAAAACAACAAAAAATACAAGATAAAATTAATCTATATATCAAATCAATAGAAAAATATAAAAAAATATTAATAAATAATAATTTTGATAAAGAAGAGAATATAGATGTAGTTTTTAATTATGTTTTTGTAAAAAATAAATTGGAAAAAATAGAAAAAGAAAAAAAAGATAATGAAGAAAAGCAAAAAAAAGAAGAACAAAAAAAGAAAGAAGAACAAGATAAACAAAAGCAAAATAATGAAGAACAAAATGAAGAAAAAAAATCAGAAAATAATAAATGAAATAGTGAAAATGAAGAAAATAATGATAAAAAAGAATTATGAGGTATGAAAGAATCTGAAAATATAAAAGATATTCAATTATCGGATCAGGAAATAATAGATATTAGTAACTATATTAATAAATTAAATGAAGAAGAAAAATATAATAGAAGTTTTTATAATAATTTTTGAATTCAATTTCAGAATAATACTCAATTAAATAATAATTTGAATGAATCAGAAAAAGATTGGTAAAAAAAATCCCAAAATGGGATTTTTTATTACATATTTGGTAAACCAAGATTTCACATTCACATTTGTTGCATAACTCATTGCATTTTTTCAGCAGCTACTTCTTGAGATTTTTTAACTCATTTATTAATTGATTCTTTTATTGCAGATTCTAATGCTATTTTTTGAGCATCACTTAATCCTGGTATTAGAGTTAACGATTCAAAATCAACTTTTTCAACTTTCATTTCTCAGTTAACAGTAATAACTAATCAATTTACTTCAGCTTCTATAAAAGTATTTTCTAATTCTTTTTTAACTTTCATTGCTTCTTGTTGTAATTTCATCATTTCTCAAGCTTTTGAAAAATCCATATTTTTTTTTCTTATATATTAAAATTTGTAAAAGCATTATAATAATTTTTTTTTATAATTCAAATTTTTGCAATTAAAAAAAAAATATGTTAAACTAACTTGGTATATTAAAATTTAATTAAAATAAAATGGCTCAAACAAATGATAATTCTGATTTATTAATATTATCAGAAGAAGATTCTAATATTGACACTTTAATGTTAGATGATACAATAATTTTAGATGATGATTTATCTACTGCATCTAATGAACAAGATTCTGAATTAATTACTTTTGATGATATGAGTATGGATTTTTGAATTGATACAAAAACTGAAAAAGTTAATAATAATATAGATGATAGTTTAGATTTATCTAGCTTTTGATCTGAAAATGTTACAAATTCTACTCCAGAAAATATTGATAATACATTAAGTAATTTAAGTTTTGATTTATCTGAAAATACTGATGTTATTGTTGAATCTACTCCTATTGTAGATAATTGATCTAGTAATATTGACTTTACAACAATTAATGCTAGTGAAACTATAAATTCTATGTCAAATGTATGAACTATGGTAAGTATTTTAGAAAAAGCTATAAATGAATTGGAAACAAGAACTGATGTAATAGTTTTAGAAATTACAACTGAAGAAAAAAATATTTCAGAATTAAAAGATAAAATTGCTAAATTAGAGTCTGAAGTATTAGTTTCTGAAAATAAAGTTACAGAATTAACTGATGAAAAAACTATGATTTCTAAAAATATTAAATCTCTAGATAAAATGAAACAAATAGAACATGCAACTCAAAAAAAAGCTGCTTAAATTATAAAAAAACTGAAAAAAATAGAAGCTAAGCTTCTATTTTTTTCAGTTTTGGTTCAGAAATGTTATCTATCATTTCTACATAAATAATATCTACATCTATTCATAGAAAATCTTCTAAAAAACTCTGATATTCCATATAAAATTTTGGTCTATCTTCATATATTGTGATTTTACTAGGTAAAAATTTTAGATATTCAACTACATATTTAATAGTTTCAATTATTTTATCTTCAGGATCATAAACTATACGATAATTTAAATAATCTAATTTACATGCCTTAATTTTTTCTAATTGTATTTCTTCATATCAAGCAGTAAGTATTAAATCATGATTTTTTCTAAGTTTTGAAACTATAGTTTTTGGAAAATCTCTATCCGTATAAAACATATCTATAAATTTTTTCACTCAAATTACATCTAATATATATTGATTTCATTCATTTCATCTTCTTCATTTTCTAACATCACTCTCTACAGCTTCTTTAGTACAAAAAATAGTATCATCAAAATCACTAATAATTAAATCAATATCTTTTTTTTCTAGTTTTCTTATTTTTATTTCCAACTCTTTAAGTTCAGCATCTGAAAACATATTATTTTTTTATTTTAAGTATTAATTTTAATCATTCAATTTCTATTTCTTTTTCTAAATCAGCATTTTCAATACTTTCAACAATATTAGATAATGTCTCTGTTTCAATATTATTATTAAATAATTTTATAACTTCATCCAATCAAGAAATATTTACTTTTATTCTATCATCTACATTATAATCAGCTTCTTTTCTAGCTTCTTGTATATGTCTAACTAAATCTCTGGCAAATCATTCAAGTTTTAATTCATCAGTTATATTTTTATCCATAGATATAACCATTCAAAATCAAGCTTCAATAAGTGATCAAGCATCTCAAGATTCAAATACTAATTCAAAATCTCACTCTTCAAGTACAAATTCTCAAACTTTTATATTTCAATTATCTAATACTTCAAAATTTCCAGATTTTGCTTCTGACATTATGAACTTAACATCTCATCAGAATTTTGGTCAAATAGCTCTACCATTTGGTTTACATATTTGTTTTGCTAAACTATTTCCATCAACAATAATTATTTCTTTAATATTTAGTTCTTCTTTTATTATTTCTTCATAATAATTATCTAATTTTTCAGTAATAGTAATTGATTTAAGTGGTTGTCTAACTCTGATTTTTTGATTTGCTCTCCATGCAAGTCATAGTGTAATTATTTTTTGTACTTTATCAGTATCTGCATTTAATTTTTCATCTATTAAACTAGAATTATAAATTGGAAAATTAGTTAAATGAACAGATTTTTCTCAAGTTAATTCTTTATAGATATGTTCAGAAATAAAAGGCATAAATGGAGCAATAATCTTAGTTATTTCTACTAATGTAAAATATAGCGTTTCATATGCTTCAATTTTATCTCAATCATTTTCTGATTTCCAGAATCTTTTTCTAGATCTTCTGATATACCAATTTGTTAGATTATCCATGAATTTAACTATTGGTTTTGCAGCTTCATTTAATTTGTAAGAATCAAATCAATTAGTAACTTCCTTAGTTAATTCATTTAATTCAGAAATTAACCATTTATCTAGATTATTATTTCTAGTTTTATTTCAATTTGGTTTAAAATTATCTATATTTGCATAAGTAGTAAAGAAATAATATGTATTCCAAAGAGGTAATATTACTTTTTTAACTATTTCTTCTACTCAAGTTTCAGCAAATCTGAAATCTTGAGCTTCAACTACTGGAGAATTCATTAAATAAAATCTCATAGCGTCAGCACCATATTTATCAAAAATTAAATGTGGATCAGGGTAGTTTTTCTTTGATTTAGACATTTTATGTCAATCTTCTGCTAGTACAGTACCATTTACTATAACATTTAAAAATGGAGTATTTTCAAATAGGGCAGTTCAAAGAATTAGTAAGGTATAAAACCATCATCTAGTTTGATCAATACCTTCTGCGATGAAATCTGCAGGGAATTTGAAGTTATCAGAGTTTTCAAAAGGGAAGTGTTTACTTGCATATGGCATAGCTCATGATTCAAACCAACAATCTAGTACTTCAGGTATTCTTTTTAACTTACTTCATGTTTTAGGATGACTTAAATATATTTCATCTACAAAGTGTTTATGTATATCTACTTCTTGGTTTGTATTAGTATAGAAAAATTTACCATTTTCTTCTTTTATTTGTCAGAATTCTTTATTTAATTCATACATTTCTTTTACAGAACCAATACATACTTCTTCTTTTTTATCTTCAGATTGCCATACAGGAATTGCTGATCACCAGTATCTATTTCTAGATATATTCCAATCACGAGCATTTTCTACCCATTTTCAGAATCTACCATTTTTTATAATATCTGGTGTCCAATTAATTTTTTGATTATTTTCAACCATTTTGTCTCTTATTTTTTCAACAGCAACATACCAAGCTGATATTCATCTATATATAAGAGGAGTATCACATCTCCAACAATGAGGATATGAGTGGTCAATAGTAGATATTTTTATTATATCTCATCTATCTTTTAATATTTGAATTACTTCTTCATTATAATCAAATACATATTTTCAGTTATCGCTTAGAGTATTTGTAGTTCTTCAGCTATCATCAATATGTCATACGAAACCAAGAGAATTTTCATTTCAGATAATGTAATCATCTTCTCAATAAGCAGGTGCAATATGAACTATTCAAGTACCTGTATCAGTAGTTACATGATGTCATAAAACTACTGTATAGACATTTTTTCATAGCTTATTATCTGATCATAATAGAGCTCACATATCAACTAATTGAGTTTTGAAATCTGGAAAAATTGGTTCATATTTTATTCATTGTAGACAAGATCAGTTATATTGTCTAACTTGACTATAATCATCTTCATTTTTGTAATAATCTTTGATTCTATCACTTGCTAATACATAAGTCTCATTTGTATTTTTATCTAATATTTCACTATACATTATATCAGCTCAAACAGCTAATCATAGATTTGACATAAGAGTCCAAGGAGTAGTAGTCCAAGCTAATATATATTTATTTTCAGTTCCTAATACTTTGAATTTAACAGTTAATGTTTTACTTTGTTTATCTTTATATCATTGATTTACTTCGAAATTAGAAAGGGGAGTAGTACATCTAGGACAGTATGGAACTACTCTATGTCATTCATAAATCAATCATTTATCATAAAGTGATTTATATACCCACCAAACTGATTCCATGAAACTTGTATCCATAGTTTTGTATGCATTATCTATATCTACCCATCTACCCATTCTAGATACAGTTTTTTTCCATTCATCAGTATAAGTAAGTACATTAGTTCTACATTCTTCATTGAATTTATGTACTCATATTTTTAATATATCATCTCTTCCTGAAATTTCTAGTTTTTTCTCAACTATATTTTCTATAGGTAATCAATGACAATCCCAACCAAAAACTCTAGTAACTAGTTTACCTTTCATAGTTTGGTATCTAGGTATTACATCTTTTAATGTACCTGCTAATATGTGACCATAATGAGGAGTACCAGTTGCAAATGGGGGACCATCATAGAAATTGAACTCTTCTGCATCTTTTCTAATATTTATTGATTCCTCAAAAATATTATTATCATCCCAAAACTTTAATATTTTTTCTTCTAATTTAGGAAAACTTTGTTTTGGATTTACTTTTTCGAAATTTTTCATGTGTTATTAATTATTTTTATTTATTAAAATAATATATTTTTATCAATTTACTTTACCCTTTAAATTTTTCTATTATTTTTAAAGCTTCTTCCTTATATTCATTTTCTCATAACTCTGAATAAAGTGTTGCTTCATGCAATACATGATCCATAGCATCCATTTGATCTTCAGGTAAATTATTTGTATATAAATATTCAAGAATATAATTTACTCAATCTATATCATCACTCATAAGTGATTCTTCAAGTTTAGATAAATATAATTTGTATAGGTCAGTTTTATTCATAAATTTTTATAAAAAATAAAAAAGTATAAAATATAAATTTATTCTAAATATTGAATAAATTTATATTTTATACTTTCGGTCCATCTTATATTAATATAGAAGGAAGTTACCACCTGAAAGCCATACTTGATTTTATTTTTATTACGGAGAATTGCGACTCCGAGAGGTTCTAATTATGTATTTTAAATACTTTTCTTCCTCCAGCTTGTGGTTGATAGCCACTCAAATGCCTTTAATATAGTTAATTTTATATAAAATATATTAAATGCAAATTTTTTTTATTAAATCTAATAAACATTTAGATTATGCCTATTTAGTTTCTTTTATAAATGTTTAGTATAAATCAAAAATTAAGTAATTATTTTTTATTATTTATTAAATATTTATATTTTTCTGTTTTAGGTAAATCATCTTTCAGTATTTTTTTAGTTAATCATTCATAAATTTCAGTAGGGAAATATATTGGTAGTGTTTCTAAACTTTGTACATCTTTATATTTTCCATGATATGCAGGTGATTCTTCATCTACTTCTGCTTTTATGTAATTTTCCTTGTCAAATACTTGTATTTCAACCTCCATAAAATATTTTTTTATTCAGAATCTTTCTTTTAAATCTGTATATATTTTGAATAAATCTTTATCATCGATATAATTTATTATTTCTTCGAAATCGCTTATATCCAAGTTTTCTATATTTCTATTTTTAAGAATTTGAAGTTGAGAATGAGCATTATATAATGTTTTAATATTTATTATTTTTCATAGTAAATCAAAAAAATCTTTAATAATTTTTCATTTATAACTTACTTTTAATATTCATTTCATAGAATTATATTCTTGATTTGTATGTTTATTTCATGCTATTTTCATACTTTCAGTTTCTTCTAGCCAACTAGTTTTCAGTGTTCATAATTCATATTCTAAGACTTTTTTTAATCTTTCTAAATCTTTATCATAATTTTCTATTACAAATATAAATCATTTATGATCTAGTATTTCATTGAAACTTGAAAGTCATTTTCTAAGCATTTTTTCTACTGATGAAAATGGATTTTTTCTTATTCTAGTTCAAACATGTAATAATTGAATCTTTTCTTTTGTTTTCCTATAATTTCTTGTTTTTCATTCTAATTCAAATGTATCAAGTTGAGTTTTTTTAAATCATACTCATTCTTCATTACTTATTACATATTTTCTATTTTTTGAATTATTTTGTTTTTTAGTTTTCCGATATAATTGTCATTTTTTTGTATAATTATATAATAAATTATCACTTTCTATATTACTATCTAAATAATTTTTTTTCATTTCTTCACTTCCTAATTCTGCTAATTTTGATACAAGGAAATTTTGTTCTTCTTCAGCATTTTGAAATGTAAGTGTATTTTCTCTATTAATATATAATGTAGCTAATGCAATAATTCTTTGTATTTCAAATTGTCAAATTTCTATTTGTTTTAAATGATTTTTATATTCATTTTGTTGCTCTTTTTTAAATATTTTTCTTTTTTCTAATTCTAATTTGTAGTAAAATTTAAATAGCATAAAAAATGATAATTTTTTTTCTTGAGAATGAATTCATTCAAAATATATACTTTTCAAATCGTTTTTATTTTCAGATTTTATTCAATCAAATACTTTGTTTATATGATTTATTGCTAATTCTAAAAATGGCATAGCTTTATTTTCTAGTGAATCAATACTTAATAAATCGATTTCTGATTCAGTTAATAATAGTTTTTTTCATACCCAATCTTTATAATTATGTATATGGTTTCATATATCTGGATTTTCTCGAGGATTATCATATTTATCTTTTATAGGTATTCATTTATTTTTCATTAAATATATCACTCAAATTGATTTAATTGTTTTCATAAATTCTTCTCAAACTCATACTTTTTTTATGTAATCTGGTCTAATTAAAGAATTTCTTGATTTTATTTCTAATAACTCATTTATGATTTCATCTAATTTTATTTCATTTGAAGTATTTTCTATCTGATTTTTCAATGCTTTAATTAATTCTAAATTATATCATGGAAATTCTTTTGATAACAATTTCAGTAACTCTTTTTCATTATTTTCTATATTGTGAATTTGTTTATTGTCAATTATATTTCAAATTTTACTTTTTATTTCTTCTACAATAATTTTATATATTTTTTTGAAGTTTTCTACTTCATTTTTTATCTCTTTTTCTGAATATCTAGGATAAAATTTTTTTAAATTATTATACATTCTTTATTATTTTAGTTATAATTATAATTATATTATCATATTTTTTTATAATATCAAAAAATATATTTTTTTATATTATTTTACTTTTTAAAACAATTATGATATTATTTATTTAATATATAATAACTATAAATAAATGAGAAAAGTTTTAGTCTTATGAGCTTATTGAAATGTATGACAAGTAGTAACTATTGATTTAATTAGTTCATGATTTTTTGTTTGAATTTGATGAAGAAACGAAAACAAAATAGAAAACTTTATAAATAAATTAAAATCAAATAATGTAGAAAAAGTATTATTTGATATATCAGATGAGAAATCTCTATTAAATATATTTAGTAATTATGATTTAATTATCAATTGTCTGGAATATACATTTAATCAAACTATTTTAGATTCATGTATTAAATCTGGAAAAAATTATGTTGATTTGTGAGATGATTATTTATGAATAAAAGTATCAAGATCAAAAGATTGATTAGCAAAGGAATCCTGAATATTTGCATGTATATGAGCTTGATCTGCACCTGGAATAGTAAATGTATTAACTAAATATGCAATTCGTGATATATCAGAAATAAATACTATTACAATATCATTTGCAGATGAAATAAAAAATGCTCCTGAAAAAATGTTACCATTTAATTTTCAAACTGTTGTAGAAGAAATAACATGAGATGCATTGTTATTCGAAAATTGAAAATATAGTTTTGTAAAATGAAGTAGTAAAAAAATTGATGCTGATTTTTGTAATGTATCAAGTCTAAATCAATGTCTATTACCAGGAAGTTTAGTTACAAATCATGATGAACAATTTTCTCTTCCTGATTATTTAAGTGATAAGTGAATAAAAAACTTTTACTTTGTTATGAAACATAGTGATAATGTAATTAAATTAGTAGAAAGTTTAAATGAATTTTGATTTTTAAGTAAAGAAAAAATAAATATTAAGTGAGTTGAAATAAGTCCTTTTGACTTTTGTAATGAAATAATGTCAAATTTTGCACCACAAAATTTCAAAGTAGAAGATAAAGAAAGTTTATTTATAAAAATTGATAATTTAGTAGTTGAAATAGTTAATTATTCAGTTGATTGAGTTCCAGCATGAGTTATGAATACTTGAATAGGTTGTTCACTTATAGCACAGGATATTCTAAATAATTCATATACACCTTGAGTAAAGCATCCTGAAGATTTTGTAAATGAAGATTGGTTTATAACTGAATTGAAAAAAAGAAATTTCGAAATATATATTGATTGAAAAATTATTTAATAAAAAAATAAGGAAAAAAAAATTTTTTCCTTATTTTTTTGTTACATTTTGTAGTAATCATTGTAAAAAGGGCATATAGCAGCTTTGAATGCAGTAGCAAATTCATCTATTCTAGTAAACATATCATTTGACCATGCTCACATACTACCATTTTCACTTCTTATATCTGTTTTTCATGATAATTCTCACATAACAGGTCATAATTCTAGTCATTTATTGTATAACATATCTTCTATTATATCTGGAACTTCCATCATAGCAGATATTCAATAATGACCTTTTCATTCTTTATTTTCTATATATACAACTCATCATATATATTTTTTATTTCAAATTTTTGTTGTTCATCATTCTATTCATATATAGAAATCTGCTACTATTCATGATTTTTTCATATTTTGAGATCTGTTTTTGGCTCAGAGTATAATCTCATCTATTGATAAAGGCATATCAGATATATTACTATCTGATTTTTCTAATATATATTCTATATTTTCTATATGGTTTAAATAAGGACATGATTTTATTCATTCTTTAATTCACTCTACTTTTGGTAATCTAGTAGTTCAAATAGCAATAATCATAGTAAAAAATTAATTTTTAAATTTGGTACAATAGTGAGTAGTTACATAAAAATCATAATAATCATTATCTGATTTTTTTATAGAAATTCCCATTCACATTTTAGTAAAATAATTATTAATTATAGCTCTATAATGTGCATTACTAGGATAAGTCATAGTTTTTTCACTCATGTATATATTAAATATTTCTTTTAAAGAGTCAATTAATTCATCACTACATTCTCAGTCAGTACAGTAGTATGAATATTTTGAAATACTTTCACTACTTGTTACTCATCATAATACTTCACAATTAACTCATCTGTCATTAAACCATTTTTCTATTCTAGGATAATTATAATAAGAATCATTTCTAACTCTTTTATGAGTCATTTCATCTATACTACATTGATATCTAGACCATTCAGAGGCAGTATTCATTAATCTATCATCTATAGTATATTTAGATAATCATAACTTAGTTCTTTGTTGATTATGCCAATTTGTCCATTCTAAATTAATTTTTTTAATATCTATTTTATAATTTTTATAATTATCTCAATAATTTATTTTTACATATTCTTTCCTAAAATCTTTTTTTTCAATTACTAAATTTCTAATCTCCTCAAAAATAGCAATAATTCTTTCATTATTTTTATATGTTTTTTGATTTTTTGAAATACTTGTTTCAACTATTTTTATAGATTCTGGATTAGATAAATCTATATTTTCTTTTAAATTAGAAATTAACTTATTCACAATAAGTTTATCATTTCATGTTAATACATATTCTTTTCAATATGTTGAATTTATTGTAATAATTATTACAATAAGAATTAATGCTATTTTTTTCATATATATATGTGTAATTACATATTACCAAGTAATACATAATAGTATGTAAGTACATATATTAGTGTTATGCTTATGACTACCATTTTTTTCATTTTTTTGTAATTAGTTATAAATATACTAATAATTATCTTAAAAAAAATCATATAATCAATTCCTAATGCCACAAACTAGGTGACATATAGCTGTCACCACTACATAAAAAACAAGTATTTTTTTGAAAAAAATACTTGTTTTTTATCTCATTGCAATCACTTCAATTTCAATTAACGCATCTTTTGGTAACCTACTTACTTCAACTGTAGATCTAGCAGGTTTTAATATAAAATAATTTTTATATATATCATTTACTTTTTCGAAATCATTTAAGTTTTTTAAAAAAATAGTAGTTTTAACAACATCTTTTAAACCTAATCAATTTTCCTCAAGTAAGTACGATATATTTCTACATGCTTGTCTTGTTTGATTTTCTATTCATCATTCTACTATTTCCATTGTATCTCAATTAAAACCAAGTTGTCATGAACAAAATAATAAATCTCATGCAAAATATGCTTTAGAATATGGTCATATTGCTTTGGGTGATTTATTAGTTTTAAATAAATCATTTATAGTTTCATTTTTATTATTACTTAATTCTACAGCTTCTTTTCTGTTTGAAAAAATTAATCACATATTAAAAAAATTAATGAGTAATGAATAATGAATAATTAATATTCATTATTTCTAAAATTAGTTTTAAACTAGTAAATCAAAATATAGTTCATCATTTGTTACATCATGATGTTTAAATCATAGTTTTTCCATTTTTTTTATTATTTTTTCCCAATTATTTTTATCATTTGTTTCTATTCAAATAAATACAGGTGCTCTATTTTTATTTGATTTTTTTAAATATTCAAATCTTGCAATATCGTCATTTTCTCATAAGCATCATAAAAAATCTTTTAATGCTCATGGTCTTTGAGGAAAACTTATAATAAAATATCTTTTTAATCATTCATATCTCATCGACCTCTCTTTTACTTCTTGTAGCCTTTCGAAATCAAAATTACCTCATGAAACAATTAATACTACTGTTTTTCATTTGATTTCATCTTTTAAGTCTTTTAATGCATCGGTAGATAATGCTCAAGCTGGTTCTATAACATATCAATCTTCTTTTAGATATTCTAATATAGTAGAACAAACTCTATTTTCAGGACAGGGGATTATCTCTAAATCATATTCTTTTGCTATTTCGTATGTTTTATCTCACACTCTTGCTACACTTGCTCAATCTACAAATATATCAATTTTATCAAGTGTAGTATTTTTTCAATTTTTAATAGATGTTTTCATAGATAGTGCTCATGCAGGTTCTACTCCTATTATTTTAGTTTTTTTATCTAAATCTCTAGTAACACATATCATACCAGATACAACTCATCATCATCAAATAGGGCATATAATGAAATCTGGATTATTTTCCATTTCATCATATATTTCTAGTCAGATTGTTGCTTGTCATGTAATAATTCTATCATCATCAAATGGATGCACAAAAGTAGAACCATTCTTTTTTTCAAAATTTTTACTAGCCTTAAATGCTTCATCAAATGTATCTCACACTAATACAACATCAATATATTTTCAACCAAATTGTTTAGTTTTATATACTTTTTGTTCAGGAGTTGTAATAGGCATAAATATTGTACCTTTTATTTTTAAATGATTACAAGTAATAGCTACTCATTGAGCGTGATTTCATGCTGATGCACATACTACTCAAGCATCTTTTTCTTTTTTAGATAGGGAATTAATCAAGTTGAAAGCTCATCTTATTTTATATGATCTTACAGGCTGTAAATCCTCTCTTTTTAAATAAATATTTGCTTCATATTTTTTACTTAATCTTTCAGAATATACTAAAGGTGTTGTATTTATAAAGTGTCAAAAATCATGTTTTGCTTTTATTATATTTTTTAGTTTTATTTTCATTTTTCTTTATAGTTTTCTTAAGTAATTAAATTATATTCTAATATATATTATACAAAAAAGTGAAAATATAAAATTATATTTTCACTTTTTATTTTTTACTTAATTATATCCCTGCTAGGTTTACTATACAAAAATCATTGTGAATAGTCTACATTTAATTCTAATAATTTATTTTGAATATTTTGATTTTCTATATGTTCTGCTATAACTTTTTTTCATGATTTGTGCATAAAATAAACCAATGTAGTAACATCAACTAGATTTCATAAATTATTATTTAAATCTATGTTTTTTATTAAATTTCAATCAATTTTTACTATATCTGGCATAATATCTATTACTCTCAAAATATTAGAATATCAAGATCAATAATCATCTAATGAAATTTTTATTCCATTTTCTTTCAGTCTTTTTATGTTAGTAATCATATTTTTATATTGTTCTGAAGCAGAATCAAAATCAATTGTTTCTAATACTTCTATAGTTAATCTATTTGGATTAATATTATATCTATCCAAATAACTAAATATTAAATTTATTACTTCAATGTTTGAAATTTCTCATTCTAAATTAAGTGATATGTCATTTTTATGCATTGTCATTTCTTTCAATACATTATTTATCATATTAATAGACAAGTTTAATAATAGATTATTTTTTTTCGCAATATCTATAAAATTATTAGGTAATATTATTCTTTTTCAATCTATAAATCTTACTAATGCTTCAAATTTATCAATTATTCATGATTCATTATTTCTGATTCATTGATAATATGGAATAAATAATTCTTCTTGCTTTAATAATCTGTCAACCCATATATTTTCTCTTAAAAAACAGTTTTCACAGTAACTAGGATTAATAATTCGATCAACTCTTCTTTTGTAACAAATATCTTTGTCTAAATAATAAGTATTATCATTATTCAAGTTAAATAAATTGAATTCGTATTCATCATTTAATTTCATTATTATTTTGGTTATTTTTAATTTTTATATTATTAACTATGTATTTATTTCAAATTTTTTACCATATATTCTCACTCCAAATTATATCATCTTTTTTCATAATATTGCCTTACTCAAACTCATGCTATTACTGCCATTTTTTTGTATCAATTTTGAATTGCTATTCTTTCAGATTCTTCTATCAATTTTTTTCAGAATCCTATATGTTGTCAAAAAGTAGATCCTTTTTCGTTTACACTTAATTGATCTCAAAATGTATGAATTTCTCTAATTATAGCACATCAATCTAGTTCTGGAAGTACTTTTAATATTTCTTTATCAATACCAGGTAATCTAAGTCTTATTAGTGAAAATATTGTTCTATCTGCTGGATCTTCAAAAGTCATAAAATATTCTTTTCCTCAAGAAGCCTCATACTCATATTTGTGTAAAACTGCTTTTTTAGGATCATTTTTTCAATCTTTTATTTCTCTATATCTAGTATCTAATAATTTAATTCATTTTTGTTTAATTCTTTTTTCTACAATTTGTCTAAGATTTGCAATTATTGATCATTCTAATATTTCACTTGCAGGTATATCTCTATATGTTCTATTAAGTCTTACATATTCTGGTATCATCATTTGAAGAGTTGCAGTCAATTCTATAAGTGTTTCATCATCATATGCTTTAAATCATCATTTTTTCCATACTTCTGTTAATTCACTTTTATCCGTAACCATCATAGGATATATTTTTAACTCATCTGGTCTGAAATCTGGATTTTCAAATACTTCATTTAATGATTTAATATCTAAGTCAGGTGTTGATCCAAGTAGATTTGGCATCATATGAGCAACTACTTTGAATCAAGCATCTTTTAGCATTCTTGTTGCTTCTATAGATTCTTTATTACCATGTCATCTTTTATTTAGTTTATTTATTTCATCTATGGTAGTTTGATATCATATTTCTACTCTAGTTACTCAGTAATATCTAAGTCTAGCTATTTCCTCTGGATTTACCCAGTCTGGTCTTGTTTCAATTGCTATTCATATAACTCTTAATCTAGATGTTTCGTTTAATTTTTTTGCTTCCTCTAAACTATTAGATAATTTTTCTTTGTATCATTGTTTTAATTTGAAAGTAGCAAATTTATCATTTGATAAATCTGTTTTTTCTAAATAAACCTTCATATCATCGTAAGTATTAAAAGCATCATATATAGCTTTAATAAACATTTTTTGGTATTCCAAAGGATATACAGACCAAGTTCAACCTATTATTCTTATATCATTTTTTTCTATTTTATGTCATGTTATTTCTAGTGCTCTAAGTCTATTATGTATTTGCATAATAGGGTCGAAATCATTCATTACTGCTCTTTGAACAGCAGGTTCGTTTGGTATATATGATTTAGGTAATCATTCGAAAGTAGGACAATATATACATTTTCAAGGACAACCAAAAAATTTAGTTAAAAGTGAAATAACAGTAACTCAACTAAGACTTCTAACTCATCTTTTCCTAAGAATTTTTTTGAAAAATAAATCTTCTTCAAGAGTTCAATCTGCGATTAATTCATTATATCTCTCTATTAATTCTATACTTTGAAAAGGTTTAGCAATTTTAAATTTTTTATATATTTCATTTTTTAGCTTATGAAATGCATCTTTTGTGAATTTTTCTCAATTTTCTAAACTTGCTTTTACTCAAACTTTTAAAAGTTCATCGAGTATTTCTATTTTGTTATCTATATTTGTTATATTAGCCATATTTTTTATTATGTTTAAAGTTTTTTTGATTATAAGTATAATAGTGATTTTTTCAAATATTATATTATAATATTGTTTTGACTTATCAAATTAATTAAATATTATTAGTATAACTTTTCTTACTTTTCTTACTATTAAAACTGTGAATAAAATAAAATGTAATATGAAACTATTTTGAATAGTAACTGTTTGACCAAAATGACAAATAGTTATTCCAAAAGATTTGAGGGAAAAAATATGACTTTCAAGCGGTAGTACTTTGGCTATTATGTTAAAAGATGATAAATATATTTGACTTGTAAAAAATGAAGATATGTGAGAAATTATGAAATATATTGAATCTGAAAAAAATTAATATTTATTAACATTATTTAAAATGAAAAAAATTTTATCTTTAATAGTTTTATTGTTTATTTTTTTATCATCTTGTTCTAAAGAAGATAATATTCTTGATAATTTAAAAAAACAAGATTATATAATTAAAACTAAAAATATAAATGATTTTACATGATCATTGTTATTAGAAAAAACTGGTAAATTATGATCTTCTCAAGATATAAAAGTTAGTTCTCAAGTATCATGAAGAATAAAAAAAATATACGTAAAAGAATGAAGTCAGGTAAAAATAAATGACACTATTGCAATAATAGATGATAATATATCTAATTATAATCTTGTACTTGAAAAGAGTAAGAATTCTTTAGATAAAGCTAAAAATAGTTATGAATCTACAAAAATAAGCTTGGATAAACAAATTTTTGATTCTCAAATAGCTGTAGAAAAATTAGATTTAAAAATAGAAAGTTTTAAAAAAGATTATTCTGAAAATTTAAAAAAAGCACAAAATGAGTTACAAAATACTAATATTATAAATTCTGATACTAAATCTTCTTTAGAGATTGAAAAAATAGATAATTCAATTAATAAACAAGAATTAGATTTGGATAATAAAAAAATAGCTGATAATGAGACAATTAATTGATTTAATTTATCAATAAAAAAAGATTATTCTACATTAAATTTATATTTGAATGATGTAATTGAATTTTCTGATAAAATATTATGAGTTACCATTGCTAATAGAGATAAAAATGATTTATTTGAGAATTATCTATGAGCTAAAAATATAACAAAAAAATTAGAATCTGAAACTAATTTTAATTCATTATTAAATTATAAAATTAATCAATTAGATAAAATTAATTTTGATAATTTGGATGAAAATAGTATAAAAAATAATGTTTTAATAATATTAGATTGATATAATAAAATTAATTTGCTATTATCTTCTTTGGAAGAAACTGTAAATAATTCAATAATAAGTGTATGAAATTTGTCACAATCAGATATAAATAATTATATTAATAGTATAAATATATATCAATCTAATTATACTTGAAATTCTAGTTCTATTATTTCTTTTAAAAATAATATTAATTCTTTTTTTAAAAATTATAAATTAAATTATGAATCAATAACTAAGCAAATAGATTTATTAAAAAAAGATAAGGAAATATTATTGAAATCAATTGAGTCAAATGAATTGAATTCTCAAGTTTGATACAATAAAATACTATTAAATTATGATGAAACATTAAATTGATTGAATATTGATTTAAAGACAGCTATTAATAATTTGGATAATGCTGAAAAAAATAAAGAAATATCACTAAAAAATTTAGAAAATTCAATAAGAGATGCAGAATTATCATATATACAAGCATATGATAGTATTGAAAAATTAGTAATAAAATCACCAATAAATTGAACTATTTCAAAGATTCATATTGATGAATGACAAGAAGTATCAATTTGAAGAGAATTATTCAGTTTGTTAAATAATAACAGAAATGAAGTTATTATATGATTTAGTAAAGATGAATTGAATTATATTAAAAATTGAAGTATAGCTTACATAGATTATGAAAATAAAACTTATACTTGAACAATTTATTCTATATCTAATATGGCTGACACTAATTTAAAATATATATCTGTAATTTCTTTTCCTGAGTGAGTGAATTTTGTTTGAGATATTGTTAATATAAAAATACCATTTACAATATGAAGTAAATTATTACCAATAAATATAATAAAAGTAGATAATAATAAAAATTGATTAATTAATATTTACGATGATTGAAAAATTATTAAAAAAAATATTAGAATTTGAAAAATTTATTGAAATAATGTTGAAATTTTGGATTTAATAGAGCCAAATACCAATATAATTATTAATAATGTTGATAATTTTGATGATACTAAATATGATTTAAAAGTTGATAATTAAAATATGTTAAAAAATAATTTAGATAAATGATTTTTTGGTTTTTGGGTAAATAATATAAGAGTAAGTTTTTTATTGATTTTTTTGATATTGTTTGCATGAATTTTTTCTGTATATTCAATTCCAAAAGAATCTTCTCCTGATGTTAAGTTTGGAATAATAAATATTTCAGTCTCATATCCTTGAGTAAATCCTATTGATATGGATAATTTAATTACTCAAAAAATAGAGACAGAAATTAAGGATATAGAATGAATTAAAAAAATAAGTTCTGCTTCTTCTGTTTGATTTACTAGTATTACAGTAGAACTTGATACATGAGTAGATACTAGGATATTATTGACAGACATAAAGGATAAGGTAGATAATTTAACTCTTCCTTCAGATGCTAAAGAGCCTAATGTTACTGAGATTAGTACAAATAGCTCATTGATGTATGAAGTTTTGCTTTATTGAGATAATAAAGAATTTGATAGTTTTACATTAACACAAAAAGCTATTTTATTAAAAAATAAATTAGAATGAAAATATGGAATATCTAATATAGATATTTGATCTGCTTGAGATATGAGGATGTGATCAAAATCATCTTGACAAGATGATTATCAAATAAAAGTGCTTTTAGATAAATCAAAGATAGAATTATTATGATTATCTATTAATAATATATCAACATTAATAAAGATAAACAATAAAGATACACCAATATGAAATTTTTCTGTTTGAGAATTAAATTATGATTTTAGATTTGAATGAGAATTGTCAGATATAAATGAATTGAAGAATATAACAATTAGAGATAATTGAATAACTCAAGTAAAATTATCAGATATTGCAGATTTTAGCTTTGAATATCCATCTAAAGAAATTAGAAAAATTTGAGGATTTAACAAAAATACACTTAATTATATATCATTATCTTTTAATAAATCTAAATGACTTAGTATATTTAAAGCCTCAAAAGATTCCAAGACTGAGCTTGAAAAAATTATAAATAATAATTCATTATTTGAATGATTAAAAGTTTCATATTCAAAAGATATGGGAGTTAATATTTTGGAAGATTATGAAAAATTATCAAATACAGCTATTTCAACTGTTATTTTAGTTTTTTTAACTATTATTTTCTTTGTTTGACTCAGAGAATGAATAATAGCTATAATCCTTATTCCATTATCATTTTTAATAACATTTATAGTATTAAACTTTTTGTGATTATCTTTGAATTTTTTAACTAATTTTTCATTGGTTTTAACTTTATGAATAGCTATAGATACTGTAATTGTAATTATAGAATGAGCTAGTGAGAAAATGAAGCTTTGATATTCAAGAAGGAATTCAATATTAATAGCTGTAAGAGATTTTAAATCTCCACTTATAAGCTGAACTTTGACAACATTATGTGCATTTTTACCTCTAATGTTTTTGCCGTGAGTAATATGAAAATTTTTATCATTTATTCCTATAACTGTATTTTCTACATTATTAGCTGCTTTAGTTTTATCACTTACTTTAAGTTCTGCATTATTTTTGGTATTAACTAAATCAAAGAAAGATTATCATATAGATTTAAGAGTAGAGAAAAACTTAAGAGATTCTGATAGGGAATTATTAGAAATTGATAGGTTGAATAAAATTTCTAGAAATAGAGAGGTATACACATTTAGAGAAAAATTATTAGAAAAATTAAGTATATTTTATGAAAAAAGTCTTGCTTTAATTTTATCTAGTAGTGTGTTTAAATATATTTTTGTTTTTGCACCTATTTGATTATTGATTTTAAGTTTTATTTTTCTTTCACCAAAAATTTGATTTGTTTTATTTCCATCATCTGATAATTGAGTATTAAATATTTCTGTTGATTGAAAAACTTGATTAAATGAAGAATATATGTCTAAATATTTGACTTATATTGATCAGTCATTAAGTAAAGTTGAAGAAGTAAAAGTCTATTATACTACAGTTTCAAAAAATAATATAGGAGTATATATAGATTTATTAGATAAGAAATATAGAAGTGAAAATTGATTAAAAAACATTTTTGAAGTAGAGGAATTAATAAATGAAAAATTATCAATATTAAAGTCACAATGACTTGATGTTTCAGTTTCAGCACAAAAATGATGACCTCCAACTTGAAGTGCAATATGAATTAAATTAGTATCAGATTCAGCTAGTAAATTTGATACTTTAAAAAAAGTTTCTGATGATTTTGAAGACTATTTAAAATCATTAAAATGAACTAAAAATGTAATTTCTACTTCAAGTGACTCTCCTTGACAATTTGTTTTTACATTCAATAATGATAAACTTTCTAATATTTGATTAAATCAAAATGATATAATATCAGAATTATATTTTTATACAAATTGAATTAAGTCATGAAGTATTAAAAGTGAATATGAAGATAACGAAATAGTAGTTTTGTTGAAGGATTTCCAAGATTCATTGACACCAGAAAATATTGAAAATTTAATTATCAACACAAAGGTTTGAAATATTAGGGTATGAGATTTCGTTAAATATGAATTTAAAAAATCTGTAGATTTAATAACAAGAGAAAAGTGAAATATTGTAATTTCAGTGTGATCAGAGGTTGAAAAATGATTTTTACCTACTGATATTCAGCCACTTTTAGATAAGTTTGCTTTACAATATAATTTTCCAGATTGAATATATTTTGTTAAATCATGAGAATCACAGGAAAATATGGATTTAATAATTTCTACTTTTATATCTTTATTTATTTCTATTTTCTTGATATTTTCAATATTAGTATTACAGTTTAATTCATTTAAACAACCAATCATTATTCTGTATTCTATTGTATTAGCATTGTTATGAGTAAATGTATGATTATATTTAACTTGAAACCCTTATAGTATGCCATTTGGTATTTGATTTGTCGCACTTACTTGAGTAGTAGTAAATGATGCTATAATATTAATTGATAAAATGAATAGGTCATTAATTAATATAGAAAAAAATAATGATTTAAATATAAATTATTTAGAAATGATTATCATTTCTTGAAAAACTAGATTGCAACCAATAATAGTTACTACTTTGACTACAATTTTCTGAGTTTTACCATTAGCTATGCAAGATGAATTTTGGGCTTGATTATGATATACTATAATTTTTTGATTAATGGTTTGAAGTTTTATGACTTTATATGTTATTCCAATATTATATTATTGATTTGTAATAAGAAAAAAGGTTAATAAAAAACTCAAAGTATAAAACTTCGAGTTTTTTTAATTTTGTCATTACTTTGAGAGTCTGCAATGATGTGATTGCAGAACCAAAGTTTGACCTAAGTCATGTGATTTTATTTTTTTATATTTTTTCTTACATTTTTTTCTTACTACTTCTAGTAATTCATTAGTATTTACATGAATTGTTATGTTTCTATGAGTTTTCCCACTCTCTTCATCCCAGTTAAATCTGTGATTTTGTATGGGGCAAATTGGATTTGCTAGAGGAATTTCTAATCCTTCTAGTAAGTCTGCAAAAGGTATGCCAGGATGATTTGATTCAATAATTACATTTTTTATCATTTAATACTCCATTTTGTTTTTTGTTTTAGGTGCAGAATTATATAGAAAATAATTATATTTGCAAATTAATTTCAAAAAAAAATCTAACAATTTTAATTGTTAGACTTTTTTTAATTTAACTTACTTTTAAAACATGAATATTAGGAACTCTTTCTTCTCCTATATACATTCAGTTAACAGTAACTATTTCATCTCATTTATTTAATAATCATTTTTCTTTTAAAATTGCTATAGCTTTTTCCAATTCTTCTTTATTAGTAGTTTCTTCTATTACAAATGACTGAATTCAGAATAGTACATTTGTCTTTTTTGATAAACTATCACTATATGTGAATGAATACACAGGTAAATTAGGTCTAAATGCAGCAGTTAATTTTGCATTACTAGTTGATTTAGTGAATATTATCAATGCTTTAGAATTCAAATTCTCAGCTGTAATTATTGCATTTTTTATCATTATTTTTTTGTGCTCATTTTCACCTAGATTTTTCTTAAAATGTTTATGTTTATGAATAATTTGAGATTCTGAATAATTTATAACATTTCTCATTACTTGAACTGCTTCAATAGGGTATTTTCAAGCTGCTGTTTCTCATGATAACATTGTACAATCTGCTTTTTGCATTACTGCATTGAATATATCTGTTACTTCAGCCCTAGTAGGAATAGGATTATCTATCATCGATTCTAGCATTTGAGTAGCAACTATGAAAAACTTTCCAGCTTCTTTACATTTATCTCAAATAAGTTTTTGAATAATTGGTAGTGTTTCAAATGGTACTTCAGCTCATAAATCTCATCTAGCTATCATTATACCATCAGATTCTTCAATTATTTCATCCAAATTATCAAGTGATTCTTGATTCTCTATTTTTGAAATTATTTGAATATTTTCAGGTGCTTCTATTTCTTTTAAAAATTCTCTTAATTCTAATATATTATTTTTATTTCTTACGAAACTTAATGCAATAAAATCTGTTCATTTATCAATTGCAAATTTTAAATCTTGTTTATCAGATTCAGTTATTCATGGTAAATGAATTTTTATTCATGGTAAATTAACATGTCTTTTTGATCCAATTTTATGAGCATTCAAAGCTTCGCATATTAGCTCTCAAGGCCTTTTTTCTATAACTAATGCTTTTAATAAACCAGTATCTATATCTATTACATGTCATACTTCCAAATCTGATACTATGTATTCGTAATCACAAACTATTACTTTTTTATTATCATTATTTGTAATATTATTTTCATTAGAAATTGTAGTAAATATAAAAATATCTCATTTGTCTAATACTATTTTTTCATCTATAGATTTAGTTCTAATTTCTGGTCATTTAGTATCTGTCAATATCGATAAATTAGTTTTTCATTGCTCGTTTAATTTTTTCACATTATTAATTATTTCTGAAAAATAATCATAATTTGAATGTGAATAATTAATTCTTATAATATTAGCACCATTATTGTATAATTCTTCTATTTTTTCTATAGAATCTGTTGCAGGTCAAAGAGTAGTAATAATCTTTGTTTTCTTTAAATACTCCATTTTTTTATGTAAAATAATAAAATCAACATTTATTATATACTTATTTTAAAAATATCAACTAATTATGGCTCTTTTCGTTCCAACGAGAAAAAAGCTAAAGAAAAAATAGTAAGTTTTATGCTTAATATAGGCTAAAATTAAGTATTAAAAAATAGTAAAAAGTTTATTTTAAACTTTTTACTATTTTTTTCTTTACTTTTTAGTGAG
>JAUXPL010000005.1 GCA_030683605.1 Candidatus Altimarinota bacterium | reverse complement strand
CAATATCAAGTGTATGAGAAATAGCAGAGATACTAAATACAGATACAAATAATCCAAATGCAATAGAACAACTAGCAACTACAATTGTTAGAAATGATTTATGATGAAGTATTATTGCATCAAGTAGTAGTTCAAGTAGTTCTAGTTCTTGAACAGGTAGTACTTGAACATGAGAAATTAATATAGAGGATAATTCATTATTATGTCATAATATATATTATAATAAAGATTTAGTTATAAAAGATATTAAATATAATCAGTCTCAAAATATGATTATAGCATGATGATATATCCAAAGTACACCATATAGTTATGATAGAAGACCAGTAATACTTAAAAGTACTAATTGATGAGATAGTTGGAGCTATAATCAAATTTCTGAATTAGAATGAGGCATAGAATGAATTGTAATTAATGAAAATAACCATATTCTTGTAGCTATTTGATGAGGTTCTTGATTTCCTACATTATATAGAGTTATGAAAAGTACTGACTGAGGAACTAACTGGAATGTTACCCAGGATAATTTTAATGTAGTATGATGATGGCTAGAATTTTCATATGGACCTAATAATTTTTTTAGTTATGTTAATTGAAGATTTTTTATAACTGGTAGATGACCTACCAATGGGAATGATATTATTAGATGATATACATCTGTTGACTGAAATACCTGGACTAAATTCGAATATTTACCAGCTAATATAGTATGACATACTCACCTATGAGGATATTCTATGGTTGCACCAGTTTATGTAGACTGAAAGTATATGTCTACAGTTAATAGATCATCTCATATTCAATCTATAATAATGACAAGTGTAGATTGAATTAATTGGGATTTAGAACAAATTAATACACCTGATTTGAGGTCTATAGCTTCAAATTGAAATTGAACTGTAACTTGATGATATTATTCTTTAAACTATAATGAAAATAATACAGATACATTTATAAATTTTAATATTGAATGAGATCAAATGAGTCGTGCTTATTATTTAGATGGAAAATTTACATTTATATGAGGATATAGAATTAGATATTCAAGCAACTGAACTACATGGTCTGATAAGTCCGGTTGGAGTACTTATTTGAATTCAAACGAATGGTCTACTCAAGCTTTAACTAGAGTGAATTGATATTATATGTTATGATGACCTACTTGAATTTGTAGTTTTAATGATAATTTATCACATATAAAAGATACATTTAATTGGTGATCTTGTAGTGCAGCATGAAATGGGCAGGTTGTAACTCCTTGAAATCCTCAATATCCGAATCAGCCCTTGCAATATACTGATCCAAATGAAGATTGTTATTTTCAATGTGCTGACTGATTTAATATGAATGGATGATATTGTATAGCAGCGGGAGGTGGATGATGAAGGTAAAAACTAAAAATCTAGATACTAATATAAGTATCTAGATTTTTCCATTTACACAAACTTTTTTACACACTCAGAAATAAAAAATGAACAAGACTACAAGTCTTGTTCATTTTTTATTTCTCTGATTCTTCATGCTCTCATTTCCAATTTATCTATATTTCAGATTTTATTTGTTTCTTTTTCTAGTATATTTGTGATTGCTTTTGCTGTTACTTTCATCCCATATTTATCTGATATTTTGATTAGATTTTCTACAAATACTTCTTCATTAATATATCAATTGATATCTAGTAAATATTTTGCTCTTGTTCTGATATTTTTAAGTGAGTTATATATTTTGCTTGAATATACTTTTTTTTCTTTATTCTTAGCTATTCTTGATAATATATTTTCTACTTTTGTTACGTTTTCTAATTTTATTCTATTTTGTTCTTTGTTTATATCTTTTATTTTTATTTGATCTTTTTCTTTTCTTAATGGAGTTTTATGATTTTGTGATTCTGTTCATCTTAGTTCCCATCATAACACTTTTTTCATCATTTTTCATATTACTCATTGTGAATAATTTCATAAATATCATAGTTCATTTTCTATATCAATAGTAGATATTTTTATTTCATAATATAAATAATATAAATATTCAATTGGATCTTTTCATTCAGATATTTGCTCTTGTATTCTAGATAAAAAGTTATAAACTCTAACATATTGAGGTCTAAGTTTTCATCTTTTATTACGATAATTTATATTAAATTCTTGCAAGTTTTTTAATCATTGAAAATTATCTGGAATAATTATTTCATCTGGTTTAAAATTAACATGAGACAGTGTTTCGTACCTATGTTTTATATTCATATAATTATATTTTTATATATAAAAGTGTAGTGTTTATATATAAAACACATTAAAAGTCAATAGTATTTAATTTTATTTTTAATTCTTCATTTATACCTGTAAGTTTCAGAATTGATTCAATTTTATTTACATTGATGAATTTCAGTATTTTTCTGATTGTTTCATTTTCATTATTTTCATTCAAATCTCAAAATATAGAGATTATTTTTAATTTTGAGAGTATTAATTTTGTTTCATCTATATTTTTAATATTTGTAACAAATTCTAATAAATCAAATAATTCATAAATAGGAGATCCATGTGGAGTTTTGTGTAATACCTTTGCTAAAATTGTTAAATAAGCATTTATTTCACAGAAGTTTTTATTTTCATGAGTAAATTCTGATAATATTTTTATATTATTTATTTTATGAATAGATGAATTTTCTTTTGTAGTTATTTCGAAATTAACTATATATCATAAATCAAGAGTTTTTTCAGTTTTACTCAATTTTTTATTACATTTGATTTTACCATAGTCTTTTGTAAAAATTGTATATAAGAATTCTCATCATTTAATTTTTTCTTGATTATATTCTTTATTTGAGTTATTTCATGTCATTTTATCTATTTTTATTATTATTCATTTACTTTTAAAAATTGACATTTTTGTATATTAGATTAAGTTATAATTTCAATTATTATTATATTTAGTATTTTTATCATGACAAGTTAATAAAAAAATGTTGATATATATAAAATATAATTATAATGTAGCTATAAATTTAATATTATCAAAATAAATATGGCAGAAAATCAAATAATGGAACAAGAAGTTGATACAATTATTTTGGATCTTATAATGCTTCATTCTGAAGAAGTAGTAGTAAATGAAGCTAATTTCATGGATTTATTGAAGTTTAGTTTATCTTTGAATACAATGGAAAAAAAGAGAGTTGTTGATGCCATTCCTACATTGTCTCAGTTTCAATTTGATGAACTTACAAAAGTATTTACAGAAGAAAGAGATAAGTTCAAAGATTTAGCAAAAGAACATCCAGATGATATTAAAAAATTGGTTGCTAAACAACAAGCTGAATGGAAAGAATTATGAGATTTGTACAAAGCAGAAGCAGAAAAAAATAAAATAGAAGATGAAAATCAAGATAAAATAGATGATATTAAAGCAAGTTTAGGATTATAATTTAATTATAAAGATTATGACTATAATAAATTCAGAATATGAATTATCTCAAAAAATAAAAAAAGCAGAAGAAGATATTAAAATGTGAAGAGTTTATACTTTTAAAGAAGTTTATGAACACTTATATTCTAATAAATCAGAAAAAAAAGTATGTATGAAATAATTTTTTCGGAAGAATCATTGAATGATATTGATGAAATTAAAGCATTTATAGAATTAGATAATAGAATAATTTCTGAAAAGGTAGTCTCTTCTATTATGAATACTATACAATATTTATCAGTATTCCCACAATTATGAGTACTAAAAAACTGAGATAGTAGAGAAATAGTTGAGTCAGTTTATAAGTATAAAATTAGATATAAGTTAATAAATAATTTAATTTATATATTTACAATATATAAGTATCAAAACAAATAATGATATATAATTTTTGTGTAATTACTTGAAATACTATTAGGGTAGATATTTACTTATCTGCTCTTTTTAATAATTTTTCTAGAAGTTATATTCAAAAAATGATTGATAGATGACATGTATCTATAAACTGAGAAAAGATTTCAAAAAATATCAAAATAAAGCACAAAGATGAAGTAACTATTGAGATAATAATAGAAAAATTAACAGAAATAAATCCTGAAAAGATGAATTTTGATATAGTATATGAGGATAATGAATTGATAGTTTTAAACAAAGAAGCATGAATAAATGTACATCCAGTTCCATGAGAAGATGGAAATAAAAATACTCTTGTGAATGGTATACTAGAGCATTGTAAAGATAGATTACCAAGTATATGATGAGTACAAAGACCTTGAATAGTCCATAGACTAGACAAAGATACTTCTGGACTTATAATGATTGCAAAATCTGACACAATGATGAATTATTTGTCAGATATAATCAAACAAAGAAACATAGATAAATATTATATAGCAATTGTATTTTGAAAAATAAAAGATAGGAACTTCAAAATAGAATCATATATATGAAGAGACCCAAATAATAGGCTCAAAATGACAGTAGTAAATCCTGTAAATCCAAAAATAGCTATTACTTATTGAGAAGTACTAGAATATATAGAAAACAAATATACAATAGTCAAAGTCAAAATAGAAACAGGTAGAACTCACCAGATAAGAGTACATTTATCTAGTATATGATTTCCAATTATTTGAGATAAAGTGTATTGAAATATTAGAGTAAATAAAGAAGTAGCTACATTATTTCAGCTACATAGACAAGCACTTCATGCTTATGAACTAGATTTGATTTTGTACTGAAAAAATGTACAATTCAAATGAGAATTAAAAGCAGATATGAAAAGAGTAATAGGGGAAATAACCTCACCCTAGCCCTCTACTCCGTTCTAACTTCGAAGATAGTCGTGCAAGCACTCCTGTCTCAGTTATCCTTAGAGGAGAGGATTGAGGTGAGGTTATTAATTAACTTAAATTTTTATGAAAAAAATATTTATACTAGTTGTTTCATTTTTATTAGTTTCATGTGGTAGTCAAGATATACAATCAAAAGTTGATCAAACTGTTTGAAAAGTAGATGAAGTAAAATGACAAGTACAAGAAGTGCAAAATCAAGTACAAGATGCAAAAGTAAAAGCAGAAGAAACAAAAGAAAAAATAGATAATGTAAGAGGAAAAGCAGAGCAAACAAAATGAGTAATAGAAGATACAACAGATATTTTGAACTGATATACAGATACTTTACAATGAAGTGTTAATGATGCTAGAGCTGTTAAAGATAAGTATAATCAAAAAAATCAAGATTTACAAAATCAAATAAATAATGCATATAAATAAAAAAAGTGTTAACTTTTTCTATCCCATCCCCTCGTACCTCGGGACTTCCCTTTGGCCCTAACGGATACACCTTCGGCTAAAAGGGAAGAAAAATTAATCTCCCTTTTTTATTGAAATGTATCCTTTAGGACAAAGGGAGTACCCCGCAGGGGGGAGGGATTAGAATAAGTTACATTTTTTTTATGTTTTAAAATCTTATATTACATTTACCATATTAAAGAATGGTAGCATAATAGCCATTATTAGTGTTCAAATTATAGCTCAAACAACTACGATTACTATTGGTTCTATTGCTGTTTGCATATTTTTTACCAATTCATCTATTTGTTTAGAATATTTTTTTGATATTTTTGTTAATAATTCTGCTAATTTTCATGTTTCTTCTCATATTTTTATTACAGATGCAAGTTCTATAGGGAATAAGAAATTTTCTTTTCCTGTTTGTATTTCATCTATTCACATACAAGAACTTAGATTTTTTCATCTAGAAACACTATTAATTATTTCACTTAATTCTTTTGAATAATAATCATTATCCAGTGCTCTAGCGCTTATTTCTAGTGACTTATTTATTATTACTCAGTTAGTTAGTAGTATACCTAAACTAGAAGTAAATAAACTAAGAATTTTTTTCTTGATAAGTGGTCAAAATATTGGAACATACAGAATTGCTTTATCATAGTATATTTTTGTTCTTGGATTTTTTTTGAAAATTATAAATGAAATTATAAATATTATTAATAGTACAATTATTTCAAATACATATTTTTGTAAAAAATCTGATACATCTATTACATTTTGGGTAAGTTCTGGTAGATTTACTTTTGCATCTTTGTACATATCTGTTATTTTTGGTATAACATATATCATAAATACTAGTATCATTGCAAGAGAAAGACCTACTATAACCATAGGATAAATCAAAGCTCAAATGATTTTTGTTTTTAGTTCTCTAGATTTTTCTTCTTTTATTTTTATTGTTTCTATTGAGTTTCAAAGTTTTCATGTAACTTCTCACATCTCAATAATAGATAAATCAAATATATTAAAAATATTATCATAATTACTAAATGCATCTTTTAAACTATCTCATTTATTCAATTTTTCTATTAATTCTTTTACTAAATTTTTTAATTTTTTGTCTTTAGTTTGGTACATAATTATTTTGAAACTGTTTACCAAAGGTATACCAGAATTTAACAAATTTGATAATTGCTCCAAAAGATTTATCTTATCTTTTGAGCTTATTGATATTTTTGATGTATTAGAGAATTTTATTTTAGAAAAAAACTCTTTTATCTTTTCTATGTATTTATTCATTTTTTTCTTTATTTGTAGCCTCTTTCTCCTGATAAGGAGAGAGAATTCAAGAGAGAGGTTATTACTTAATTAGAAAACAATTTTTATTTTTTTTCGTTCCTTATCTTTATTCTATCATTTTTCTTGAAATATTTCAAAAAAAGCTATAATAATTTTAATTATTTATCACTTTTCTTTAAAAATATGTTTAAGTTATTCTGAGTTACAAATAAAGATGAAATTTTAGAACTGGATTGAGAGATAGATATTTCTGAAGAAATGGAAGATGAAGTATGACAAGTAGCTCTAGATATATTAGAAACTCCATATGAAATAATTATTTTAGCACCTATTGCTTGAATAGAATTGGAAGATATCGATTTATCTATAAATAAAAGTATACTTACTATTAAATGATATAGATCTCAACCAGAAATATATTCTGATGATATAATAGTAAGAAACAGTGAATGTTTTTGGTGAAAATTTTTGAGAAATGTTATATTACCTGAAAATCTAGATTTTGATAGTATAAAAGCTAGTTTAGAAAATAATTTGTTGATTATTACTATTCAAAAATTGAAATTTTCATCTCATAATATAAAAATAGATAGGGTAGAAATGTAGGGCAATTATATTTATTTACAAATATATAAGAATGTTTTTTAGAAGAAAAAAAGTTTCAGAACAAGCAAAAAAAATAGATAAACTAATAACTTGATTAATTATAGGTTGAGCTGTTGCTTCAATGATCTGAATTTCACAAACAAAAAAATGAAAAGAAATAACAAAAGAAGTAAAAACTTGATCAACTAGTATCTTAAAAAAATGATATAGTTTTTTTTGAAAGGCATTAGTATTATGATTAAAATTATTTAATAAGAAATAGATTATTATGATAAATAAAATTAGTATTTATTTAAGTTTTATATTTTTGTTTTTTATTTATATTTCTGAGTTTGTATATTCAGAGTGATGTAAATATCAGTGACAAATAGAACAATGTGTTTCAGCAAATGATAATTGAACTACTAGAAGTATAGAAGATTTTGTATGTATTGTTGGAACAAATGAAGAAATAACTTATCAAATAGTTTTGGATACTTTATTTAAAAATTTGGATGATCAAATGGATAAATATATAGAGGATTTAGAAAAAGAAAAAAATAGATATTTTTGAAGAACAAGAAAAAAAACATTCATAGATTGATTAAATGAAATTGATTTACAAAAAAAATACTTTTACAAGGAGTATAGTAGTATATGTTGAGCTACAATTATGGAAGAAGTAGTATCTTGTTATCCTGATAAAAAAACATCTACACAAAATTCAAAGAAATATTTTCAAGAATCAGATTGTATGTTATTAGTAGATAAAAAATTAGAAATATTTGATGAGATTACATTTTCTATTATGATGTTAAATAAGCAACAAATAAAAGCAGATGATAAAAAAATGTATGATCAATGACAAAGAACTAATTATGATAATTTGCTGGATATAATGATGATAAATCTAGGTTATGCAGAGAGAATATGGCAAAAATGGCCATCTAAAATTCAAAATGCATATTAAAATTATCTAAAAAAAAGAAGCATAGCTTCTTTTTTTTATTCCACATCTTTTTTTACTTTTTTTCTTGTTTTTTTAGGTTTTTCTTCAGTTTTAGCAATTTCTTCTATATTTTCATCTTTTTTATTTGTTTTTTTGCTTATATATCTTTTATCATCTTGTTTTACTCAACAATAAGGACATATTTTCATATCTTTATCTATTTTCTTTTTACAATTTATACATTTTGTTTGCTTTTTTCTAAAAATCAACCATAAAATATAAATAACAAATATAAATATTATAAAACATATCACAGCATATGGATTAGTTCAAACATATTTTTCTTTGTAATTTACCTCAAATTCATTTGCAGAATTGAATTCAACATCTTCTCAGTCTTTGTTTTTGTATGAAATATTAATATTTGCTTTAATAGTTTTTTTATTAATTCTTTCATTTATTCTTTGCCATGGAAATATATATCATCATTCTGACATATTTTTCTTTGTGTAATATTCTTCTGGAGTCCAGTATTTGATTATTTTCTTTCAATTTTCATCATATGATTCATAAGGAAATCATTTCCATTCCGCTAAAAAATCTCTTTTTTGACCTGGTAATACATTTCATCATTCATCATTAATAGGTAGATAATCTACTATTTTTTCTCATATTTTAGCTCATTCTTCATTTTTAATTGATTCTTTTCAAATTCATTTTATAGGTTTTCAGTTCTCATCTATAAGAGTAATATTTCACTTAGGACTTAAGTGAGTATTTCAATCATTTTTAATAGGTGTATTAAAAATGATTTCAAATTTATCTTCAATAGATTCATTTGTATCATCCAAATTTATTTTATCTATTTTATTTTTTAAATCATCATCTTTATCAAAAAAATTATCTATACATTTACCATCAAAATTACTAGCAGTTAAATCTATAAATGGACAAATATCTTTTACTAAATTACTATTTCAATTATTATTTCATCATCATCCTGGTCATATTTTTATTATAGTATCATTTATTTCTGCATCAATCACTATTTCTCAATCTACTTTTACTAGAATCAATATACAATAATCTACATTTATATTTACACTATTTCAACTAGAAGATTCTGATTTGTCATTTTTGAAACAAACTGCTCAATAATGTCATCCTGGAGTAGCATCATTCGGAATTGTAAGTGTGAAATTTATTGTTTTTTCTTCATTAGGATTTATAGTAAAACCAGCAGTATCTATATCAATCCAAGTAGATAATTGTTGGTCTGGATGAACAAGCTCACTATATCTAACAAATTGAGGAACTCAAGTAGGTCATTTAGATTGAAAATCTGTTTTTCAAGTTTTAATTACTACAGGTATATCACTATTATTTCTCAGTTGAGCTGATTTTGTAATAATTGTACCAGTGAATGCATCTATTTCATATATAGGTGGAGATACTGTAAAGTTAATTGCTGCATTAGAAGTATTTCCTAAGTATAAAAAGTACGAAATTATTAGAAAAAGTATTATTTTTAGTTTATTCATTTTTATTATTTATAAATATTTATATTTAAATGGTGACTATTATTTGTCACCTATTTTTTATTGATTAGTTTATCATAATAGATTATAGTTAATAATAATTAAAAATCAAAAAAAACTTGATAGATAAATTTCTATCAAGTTATATAATATAATTTTTTAATTAGAAGTTACCAGTAACAGTAAATGTAATAGTATCTTCATAATAACCAGCTGGAGTTTCATCTTTTGTAGTAGCAGTAACAACGAATTCTACATCATCAACTAAGTTTTTATTTTCAGGTTTATTTGTAGAATAAACTGTATGTTCAATAATATTGTTAAAAACTTGAGTACTAGTTAAACCAGTAGATGTAAATGCAGGAGCATTAGAATCATTAGTAACATTAGGAGTAGAACTGAAAGTATAAGATTCATCAACACCATCAGTAAATAAGTTGTTAATTTGAACTGAGTTATCATCAGTTTTTGTTAATCAACCACTACCAGATCTAGCAGTAATAGATACACCAGATTTAGCATTAGTACCTACTTCTATAAATAAAGAACCAGAAGCTGCAACGTTAGCAGTTAAGTTACCTAAATCAATTGTACCAGTAGATATTTCCATAGTTAAAGTAGGTAAAACTCTAGCTTTAACTAATATACCAGAAACTGAACCTGATGCTGATGCAGCAGTATAAGTTTCATCCCACATAATAGAAGTATTAAAAGCACCTGTACCAGTAACAGAACCTGTACCAATTTGTAAAACTGCATAAGCAGTACCTAAACCAGAAGAAACCAAACTTGATGCAGTAATTGCAACTATTCAAGATAAAGCAATAGCTTTTTTTATTTTTGTTTTAATCATACCCATAGGTTATGAAGTAAAGTAGTGTTTGTATGCATACATTGGCATCATTTTTGGATGCCCATGACCAAACATCTATATCATAACATATTAAAATTACTTTTGTCAAAAAAAAGACTATTTTTTTTAAAAAAAGTCTTTAAAAATCATCCTATCCTTAATTTTTCTTTATATTGAAACACTGAAAAAGTGGTATATCCGTAAGCTAAAGGTCAACAGGCTTTAGTCCAATACCATTAACTTAAGGATAATTTTGTACTTTGTTTCTAATCCCTCCCCCTGCGGGTACTCCCTTTGAAAAAGGGAGAAATTTAATTAATTCCTTAACTTAATGGTATTGGGCTTTAGTCCTTTGAAACACAGTTTTTCAGATATTTCTTAATATAAAGATTAACTAAGGATAGAATATGTTATTATATTATTTTCAATTAGAAGTTACCAGTAACAGTAAATGTAATAGTATCTTCATAATTACCAGCTGGAGTTTCTGCCGTAGTAGTAGCTCAAACAACGAATTCAATATCGTTTACTCAGTTTGTAGCTTCTGGTTTATTTGTTGTATAAACAGTATTTTCAATTAGATTACTATTTATTTCAGTAGATAACATTCATGATGCTGTAAATCATACTGAATTAGAATCATTTACTGCATTTGGAGTTGAAGTATATGTATATGATTCATCAACACCATCAGTAAATAAGTTATTAATTTGAACTGAATTATCATCAGTTTTAGTTAATCATCCACTTCCAGATCTAGCTGTAATAGATAATCATGATTTTGCATTTGTACCAACTTCTATAAATAATGAACCTGTAGAAGCTACATTTGCAACTAAAGTACCTAAATCAATTGTTCCAGTAGATATTTCCATTGATAGCGTTGGTAATACTCTTGCTAATACTCTTATATCAGAAACAGAACCAGATGCAGCACCTGCAGTATAAGTTTCATCCCACATAATCGAAGCATCAAATGCACCTGTACCACTTACAGAACCTGTACCAATTTGTACAGCAGCAAATGTACTACCAATACTTGTTGCAGAAATAGCAACTATTCATGCGAAAGCTAAAGCTTTATTTATTTTTGTTTTTTTCATACCTTTAAGGTTATGATATAAAATATTGTGTATGCATATAAAGTAAACTTAAAAACTACTTTACAAATATATTATAACATAAAAAAATAATAAAAGTCAAGAAAATGTTGACTTTTATGTAAAATATTCTTTAAAATAAAAACCTTTGTATTTATTTTTCCTTTTAAATAGGGAAAACAACACAAAAGTTTTTTTAAAATATAATGTATAAAACTTACTAATAATTCAAACTTAATCCAAATCTAACCAATCATTCATAGTTTCAAGCAACTTGTTCAGGTCAAACTAAGGCTCAAAATTTAACTGTATAAGTATAAGTATTTTTATTACCATTAATATTTATACTTCAAGTCTGAGTTGCAATTATTTGATTTGTATTTATTAAATTGATTATTGATGTATATGGATTTTTGTCATATCAGAATCAATCTACTCAGTTCCAGTCAGTAATTATTGCAGTTCAATCTGTTATAGTAGTATCTTTATTTAGTATTAGATTAAATCAAGCTCATACTGTATTAACAGTTATTGTTAATTCTCAAGAACTAAATTTAGTCACTCCATTATTTATATCTCATATATCTAATGTTCAGCTACTTACAATTATTTCAGGTTGGTCAATATAAAATACTGCTCCAGTAGAAGAAGTGTTTCCATCATTATCTGAAATCTGGAAATCATAACGATATTTTCAGAAAACTAAATTATTAGTAGTATAAGTAGCTCAAGTAGATGTAATTATTTTTCATCCTAGATTTAGTCAAGTAGCTGAAATATCAGTTCACCAGCTAGATCAATTCCATTTATAAAGAGCTATCACATCTGATGAAGTATTTATAAGAGATCCAGTATCAAAATAATTAATGTTTATTGTATGATTTCAACCTGGTAGTAAAGTACCACTAGCAAAGTTTATACTTGTAATAGTAGGTGGAATAGTTTCTCAACTAGCAGTTGGTTGAGTAGATACGAAATCTATCCAAGCTTTATCACTTCAAGCACTTCAAGCTCAGTCTTTTATATAACACCATTTATATATACGAGATCATGCTGGAACTGCAGTATTAGTATATTGAGTCCACGGTACTGTTCATGACCAAGCTTGTTGTTCTACATTGTCTATATAAAATCTCAAAAAATCACTTCATGATTGAGATGATACATTGTAATAAAAGCTGATAGTTCCAGTTTGAGTAAGAGTATTATTTACTTCAAAACAAGATTGACTATTTGCTACTCATAAGTTATCACTCTCCATTGAATATGATCATTCGTATGGATTTGTAGTAGTTCTAGCCCATATTCAAGATGTAACTGTGTATTTATAATCATCTAAGGTAGTTTCAAAATCTAGAGTACTAGGGATAGCTTCAGGAAGATTATTTATATTAATTGTGAAAACTTTTTGATATTGTCATCAGTTTCAATCATCTGTTTGTACTCTGATACTATATGTACTTTTTATCTCAAAATCAGGAGAATGAATTAACCTTAAAGTAGCTCAAGATAAAGTAAAATACTGATTATCAGTATCACCAGCTCATGCTACCAAACTATAAGTATGAGTATCTCATGAGTCAGCATCAGTAGTAGTAAAAGTTCATATTGTACTATTTGTTGCTACATTTTCATCTATACTGTTATTTGAAAGGGTTATATTAGTAGGTATATTATTAGTAGTAGCTTGTGTAGATATACTAAATATACGATTATTATTTAAATTGACTGCTCATATTCTCCACACATTTCATCATAGATTAGTCATTACTTGAGGTGTTTCATCAGCTAATGCTCAGTTTCCATTAGTATCATATGTGAAATAATAATTTGATCATGTTGCTGTTACTGGTACATCAAAATTTGTATTTGCAACATCAAAATCTAGATTTACAGTTCATACTTCTCCAGTTTCTTGTACTTTCCAATTACGAGCTAGATTATAATATCCTGCTGGAGCATCAGTTTGAGTCCATGTATTTCATAAATTATTATTAGAAATAGTTAAGAATTCTTTATCATTCATGTCTACGAATCATGGAGACATATTTGTTCATTCTCAAATAGCTTCTAGAGTAATTATTCCATCACTATTTACAGATTTTGATTTGATTTGAGTTAGTTCTGTATCATCATCTCTACCAATACCAAATATATCATATATGTATGATCATGCAGTAGTAGTATCCCACATAGTAGTAGTTCAATCAGATGCTAGATAGTTTTGAGTACCTGATTTCAAAGTCATTCAGTATTTTAATGATAAGTATGATTCTATTTTTGTTTTATCTGTTGTATTTACTCTAGAATTATAATTTATTATTTCTGCTATTTTTCAATTATAAGGATATGGATTTGCTCAGTCTGTACTCAATCATAATCTATAACTTGTTGCTGATAATGTTTGATATGTATTAGCATTATAATTGTTTAGTAATGATCATTTTTCTGATATTTCTGTACCTGTTCATGCTGCATTTTCATTCATATTTATAAGCATAGGCTTATTAGCTTGGTATGAAGCAGCTCATATTTGTGCTGATCTCCATTCTGTACTAGCTCATATAGCATGTGTAATAACTTCATCATTTATAGCTACAGTAAATGCTCATAATACTAGTCATCAAAATGGTAATCAACAAGTACCTGTATTCAAATTCGCAGTATTACAATTAAAAGCAAAAGGTACTCATCATGTTAGTGTTCAATCTACTTGATTATCTGGTACAACTACTGCGAAATAACTCTGAGAATATGCTCATGTTGAAGTGTTTTGTAGATACTGTGTACTACCATTGAAATCTACTAATGGATTGAAATTGAGATTTGTAGTAGTACTAAAATATGTTGGAGCTACTCATGCTGTTGCATTGAATCCATTTCCTGATTGGTCATTCCAAGTACTTAGTGCAGCTCAGTCAGTTGTTGTACTAGTTCATTTATTAGCCTTTAACCATATAGATAAATTAGTAGATACTCAACCTGGTTTTGGTGGAGCAACATGTTCCATACTAATACTATCTATTTCTACTGCTTGATAACCGTTTGAAGTCAAAAATACTTTGAATCTGAATAATCATGTTCATCATGCTACAGAATTGAAACTAGTTAGATTTGAATTTATCACTGAGGCACTATTAGAGTTTGTTACTCATAATAATGTTGTGGCCCAAGCGGTACCATTCCAATAATACCATGTTGTTCAGTTATCTTTTGATATTTGGTAAGTTGTTGTTCATGCATTTCATCATCATAGTATTTCTGAAAAAGTAACTATATTATTAGTAGCTCAATAATTATATCAAGTAGTATTTATTACTGTTGGGCTAGTACTGTCATAATTCAGTCTAAGTATTTCTAATGCATCACTTATACTTGATGCAACATATATGAAATCTCATACTTTGAATAATCAGTTAGCACCATCTAGTAGAGGATTTGACGCATTGTGTAATATTTTAGATACATATACTGGACTAGCAGGATTTGATATATCTGCTATATTTACTGCATCATTTCATAGAGATGTAATATATAAATAATTTCAGTCTACCAATAAATCACGTGGCTGACTAAGTGAATATGATCAACCTGATATATTAGTAACAGCAGTAGGAGCAGTAGGAGTAGAAATATCTATAACTCTTACAGAATTATTATTAAAAGCTGATACATATGCATAATTTCAGCTTATTTCTACATGATGTGCTCAATCCAAGTTTGTAGCATCAGCTATTCTAGTAATATAAGTTGGGTTTGCCGGATTTGAAATATCCACTACAGAAAATGAATCATTATCAAAACAAGCTACAAAAGCATAATTTCATACTACTTTTACATCTCTGGCTCAATTTAAATTTCAATTATTAACACGATATTTTCAAACATATGTAGGTGATGTAGGTGTTGATACATCAATAACTGTTAGAGCATCAGATACATTTGATGCAATATATACATAATTTCATACTTTATCTATACCTCTAGCTCAATCAAGTCTAGTAGTGGTTGTATTTAAAACTTGTGCTGCAGCAGTCGGGCTAGCAGGATTACTAACATCTATTATTTGTAATGCATCAGATATATTCGAAGCAACATATAAATAATTACCATCTTTTACTATTCAAGCAGCTCAATCCAATCTAATAGTTCATCCATTATTTACTATTTGACTTACAAAACTAGGACTTGTAGGATTAGATATGTTTATTATTGCTACACTATCATTATCATAATTAGTCATATAAGCATATATTCAATCTACTACTACATCATATGCTCAGTTGTAAGTCGTAGCATTATTTATTACTCATGTATGTGCTAGAGTATTTTTCTTTATACTTGCTATTCATGATGATATATTTATTTTTGTTGTATCAGATATAGTATAGTCTCAAGGTACTGAAAAATCCCATGTATTAATAGCTGCAAAAGCTGTTGTAACTATGCTAAATAATATAAATCAGAATAGAATTACATTAAATATTTTTTTTGTTTTTAGTATTTTCATAAATAAATTCTTTTATTATTAAAATAAATAGTTAATATGTGTGTATTATATAGTTTTTTATTATAAAGTAAAAATGAGTTTAGAAATTTTAAACAAGTACAAAATCAAAGCCAAAAAGTCACTATGACAAAACTTTTTAGTCAATGATGATATAGTAGAAGAGATAGCAGATGCTATAAATGTAGAGTGAGAAAATATAGTAGAAGTATGACCTGGTTATTGAGCATTGACTGAGAAATTGATAGCTAGAAAACCTAAATCTCTTAATCTAGTTGAGTTAGATAAAGATATGATAGAAATACTAGAAAAAAGAATAAAAAACAATGATTTTGATTTATCTGGAATTGATTTTCATATAAATAATATTGATGTTTTGAAATATGAGCCAACTGATGTTGATATTTGTAGGGACGCTCCTTGTGGGTGCCCTGAAAATACAACAGGGTACCCACAAGGGGCACCCCTACATAAATATTCGGTAATCGCAAATATTCCATATTATATTACATCACCTATATTGAGACATTTTTTGTATGATGTGAAAACAAAACCAGAAAATATGGTTATATTGATGCAAAAAGATGTATGAGACAAGATTTTGTCATGACAATGTAGGGATGCCCCTTGTGGGTGTCCTGTAATATCAAATAATAAGAAAATGAAAAGTTCTGTATTATCATTATTCGTAGATAAAAAAGCTAGCGTATGAGAATTAATTATAGTATGAAAACAAAATTTTATACCAGCACCAAAAGTAGAATCAAGTGTATTAGTTTTTGAATTACATGATGAATACAAGGATATAGATGATGATAATTTTATGGAATTAATAAAGAAGTGATTTAAAGAGCCTAGAAAAATGCTAGTGAAAAATCTAGTGACATCTTGATATGATAAAAACTATGTTTCAGAGATATTTTGAGAGTTATGAATAGATTTAAATATTAGATGAGAAGACTTGGATATATCTATATGGTGCGAATTATGTAAAAAAATTTACAATTAAATTATAGAAAAATTTGCTCTTATTAATATTATTTTTATAATGCAGCATCTATAAAGTTTGTGAAATTTAATTAAGGTATTAAAAACCTTCAGAATAATAAAAATATAATTTTTTTATGGAAAATGATTTTTGATATCTTCCATAACTACTATACTTTTTTAAAAATACATAAATAATGCTGAATAAATCAATAGTACATATATTGACAAAATCAAGAATGCAAACAGAAGAATTTTTAACAGAAATCGAAGCTTTATCAGATTTGACACTTAAATATTGAATAAAAAATATATTCTTTTATAAGTGAGATTTGATAAATAATTTGTGTCTTATTAAAAAATTGGATAAGTTTCATGTAGTTTTCAAAAATTATTCTAATAAATCAGATTTAAAAAATCAAATAATAGAATTATCAAAGCAATTGGAGATAATATATATTACTACAATATTAGAATTACTAGTTAATACTGTAAATGAACTAAAAAAAGAATTGTGACATTCTTTATCTGATGATTCGAATATTTTTAGAAATAAGTTTTTACAAAGAGATTTAATTCAAAAACACAATAAAGAATTATGAATTAAATTTATCAAGTGAACACCTGAAAATCTAGATTTGAAATTGATAGAAAAAAAAGTTGGCTATCCTTTTATGCTTAAACCAGTAGACTGAGTGCAGAGTTCTTGAGTAGCTAAAATAAATGATAAAGAGGATTTCCAAAAATATTTAGATGAATACAAAGATTTTCATGATAGACTCAAAGTTAGATGAGTAGATAACAAAGAATTAATCGTAGAAGAATTTATAGACTGAAATATTTATTCTATAGATTATTTTGTAACAAATTATTGAATAGCTCATATTTCTAAACCTGTAAAAGTTAGATTGTGAATAGATGTATGAGTAAATGATTATTGTAATATTGCTAGAATAATAACAGAAAAAACAGAGTGAGAATTCAAGTGAAAGAGATTGAAAGCTTTTGTTAATTCTACTGTTTTAGCTACATGAATAAGAAATACATTTGTACATCATGAGTTCAAAATTAATAGTAAATGAGAATTAAAAACAATAGAGTTAAATGGTAGAATATGATGAGGTAGACTGGAATTATTGAAAAGAGCTTATGATTTTAATTTGTATGAATTATTGATTTGACCAGTATCAAAGCCATTTAAATTAAAAGAAAGTAATATAGCAGTAAATATCTATGCAACAAAGAGATGAATATTAAAGTCTTTTAATGCAGAAGTATTTAATGAAATAAAATCAAGAGATAGTGTGTTTGATATTAAATATGATTTATCTGTAATATGAAAAGAAGTTTGACTTACAAAAGATTGATTTATAAAAATATGAGTAATTAAATTAAAAAATATAAATTATTCAGTTTTAAGAGAAGATTTTAATTATATCAAGTCAATATATAAAGATTTATTAGATATAGATGTATTTAAAAAATAATAAATGAAAAATCAAATCAAAATTGATATTTCAAATATATTAATTAGTGATATGAAAAATAATCAAAAAAATTTTTTTTAATTAAGTCAATCAAAAAATACAATATAATTTTTATATTGTATTTTTTTTCGTATAATATAATTATCTTAAAATTAACAACTATTTTATGAATTTAAATACAAAACAAGCAATAAAAAATTCTTTAATTTGATGAATAGTTTTTTCGCTAACAGTATTATCATTTTGACTTGCATATTCAGCATGGATAGCAATATCTACAGAATCTGATTGATGAACACTAACAGCAGCTAAATGGAATACTATAGTAAATAGACTTAATTCCATAAATGAGAAATCACTTGCAACAGCATGGGTAAATTTTAACTGAACAACTTGTACTTGATGAGTATGAGCAAATGAGTGTACTATTAGAGATAGTTATAATATAAATAAAGTAGTAAGAATTGCAACTTGACAATTTATTGTTTATTTTACTAATGCAATGGATAATACATAATATGTATTATCTTGAGTTGTAACCTATGATTTAACTAACTGATGAGGTTATTTTACAAATGATGAAAGAGTATGAGTGAAAAGTATTTCTAGTTTTTGACTATGATCATATAATTCTAATGCCTCAATATGGCAAAATTCAAAAAATGTTGATATAGTTATATATTGATGAAAAACATATTAATTATAAACTCGCATTCTAAAAACTTTCACAAAACTATAATTGAATAATCTTTAATCTAAGCCATAAACAAGACTTCAAGCAAACACAAAAAAACACGATTTTTTCGTGTTTTTTTGTTGAACTTTTTTGTCAAAAAAACTTGACAAACGATAAAGTTCCAAAATCGAAGTATATTATATATCAACTTAGTATACTTATGAATAAATTTACTTGAATTGCTACAAAAATCAAACATTTTTATCAAATATTTGATAAAAGAACTTATGAAATCTTTAAATATATAATTTATTCTTTTAT